>NZ_BAAGGY010000011.1:0-114674 GCF_054658635.1 Agathobaculum sp. TL06 | reverse complement strand
TCGCGGTGAACAAGGCGGATGGCGCGCCGATCTTTGACGTTGCCGACTACGGCATCTGCGGCGACTTGTTCAAGGTTGTTCCCATGATGATCGACGCGATTAAGGCTGCTAAGGCTTCTAAGTAAAAGCGTTTTCACCACCCGCGGAAAACCGCCGCCGCTGTACCTCCTTTTCGGCTCGGGATGTGATCCGCGCCGTATGGCCTGCCGCCGCCTAACGGCAGGCCCCGGCTGCGGCTTTCCGTTGTGTGAAATTGACAAAAAGCCCGCAGAGCTGTGCTCTGCGGGCTTTTTCCTGTTGTTCACCGGCGCTCCGCGGCCACAACCGCCACCGAGCGCGGCCCCAGCGTAAAGCGCGCGCCATCAAACGGGAGATCGGGCGCGAACGGCTCCGCGCAGGAGGTGTGCAGGACAAGCCGCCAGCGAAGCCCCTCCGGCGCCGCGGGCATCTGCTGCTCCCGCGCCTCCCAATAGGCGTTGACCGCAAGCAGTACAAGGTCGTCCGCCGTATTTTCCTCATTCCGGCCCGCGAACAGCACGCCAATCTGCCTGGTTTCCCCCTCCATCCGGCCGTTCCATGCCTCTCCATTATGCAGGGATACGTCCGGCCAGCCGCAGGCCGCGGGACCGGTCGCGGCGCGCAGCACCGGATGCGCTTTCCGCAGCGCGATCATCTGCTGCACAAACCGGAACAGATCCTGGTTCTGTTCCAGCCGCCCCCAATCCAGCCAGGAGACTTCGTTATCCTGGCAATAGGCGTTGTTATTGCCGAACTGTGTGTTTCCGAACTCGTCGCCAGCCAGGAACATCGCCGCGCCGCGGCTGCAAAGCAGCACGGCAAACGCGTTTTTGCGCAGGCGGTCGCGCAGCGCCAGCACCGCCGGCTCGTCCGTCTCCCCCTCCGCGCCGCAGTTCCAGCTATTGTTGTCATTCGCGCCGTCCGTATTCCCCCAACCGTTCGCCTCATTATGCTTCTGATTATAGGCATACAGGTCGTACAGGGTAAAGCCGTCGTGGCAGGTCAGGAAATTGACCGAGGCGTTCTGCCGCTTATCCGGCGGATACAGGTCGGGCGAGCCGCAGATACGCTGCACCGCTGCCTGCGCCAGTCCGGCGTCGCCCTTGAGGAAGCGGCGCAGGTCGTCGCGGTATTTCCCGTTCCATTCCGCCCAGCGGTTCCAGGAGGGGAACGAACCAACCTGATACATGCCGCCCGCGTCCCAGGCCTCTGCGATCAGCTTGACGCGCCCCAGAATCGGATCGAACGCCAGACTTTCGAGCAGCGGCGGCTCGGACAGCGGGCCGCCATCCTCATCGCGCCCCAGGATGCTCGCCAGGTCGAAGCGGAACCCGTCCACACGGTATTCGACCACCCAGTAGCGCAGGCAGTCCAGAATAAACTGCCGCACAGTCGGGTGATTGCAGTTGAGCGTATTGCCGACGCCGGAAAAATTATAGTACCGCCCGTCCGGCGTGAGCATGTAATACACATTATTGTCCAGCCCCTTGAACGAGAAAAACGGCCCCCGCTCGTCGCCCTCCGCGGTATGGTTGAACACCACGTCCAGAATGACCTCGATGCCGTTCGCATTCAGCGTGCGGATCAGCGTTTTCAGTTCGGTCCCCTCGCGGTTGAACTCGACCGCCGCCGTATACCCTGTGTTGGGCGCAAAAAAGCACACGGTATTATAGCCCCAGTAGTTGAGCAGCGTCCGGCCGTCCACCACGCGCTCCTCGGCCAACTCGTCGAATTCAAACACCGGCATCAGCTCGACCGCGTTTATGCCGAGCGCTTTCAGGTAGGGTATTTTTTCCAGCAGGCCGGCGAAAGTCCCCGGGTGCGCCACACCGGACGACGGATGGCGCGTAAAGCCGCGCACATGCATCTCATAAATCACCATATCCTGAAACGGGATATGCGGGTCGCTGAAATCGCCCCAATCGAACGCATCCTCGACCACGCGGGCGTGATACGCCGTTTCCGCTGCGGGCTTCTCCCCCCACCGGCTCTGTCCGGTGACCGCGCGGGCATAGGGGTCGAGCAGGAAGCGCGTCCTGTCAAACAGCAGCCCGCGGGCGGGGTCATACGGCCCGTCCATCCGGTAGGCATATTCAAACTCCGTGATCTCCAGACCAAACACGATCATCGACCAGGTGTTTCCGATGCGGCAGCTATCCGGAAACGGCAAAACCGCATACGGTTGCTGTTCGGTGCGCCGGAACAGGCACAGCTCGCAGCGGACCGCGCCGATCGAATGGATGGTGAAGCTGACGCCGCCCGGCACGGGCGTTGCGCCGTTAAGCAGGAACAGGCCGGGCCGCACGGCGAAGCCGCACACGGTTCCGGTCGCGCGCAGGGGCTGGACAGCCACCGGCTGCGCGGGATGTATGGTTTTCTCGGTCATGGGTTCCCTCCTTGGGCTGGCGGACGGATGCTTATGGATTCAGTATACCCCGCCGGAACGCTTTTGTCCACCGCACAGGGCAAACAAAAAGCCGCCGGAAAAATTCCGGCGGCTTTGCCGCAGGGCGGCGCTTACAGGCATTGCAGGTATTGCCCGTACAGCGTCTTATCCAAATCAGATGCAAGGCGCATGAGCGCCTGGTGGGAAATGTAGCCGCGCTGGTACGCGATCTCCTCCAGGCAGGCGATATAGCGGCCAGTTTCATCCTGCACGCGCTTGACCTCCTGCGCGGAGCCCAGCAGGTTTTCCGCGGTACCCGCGTCCAGCCATACAAAATCGCGGTCAAACTTGACCACATGCAGCTTGCCGCGGCGCAGGTATTCCAGATTGACGTCCGTGATTTCCAGCTCGCCGCGCGCGGAGGGCTTGAGGGCGTGCGCAATCTCCATCACGTCGTTATCATAGAAGTACAGGCCTGGGATGATATAGTTGGATTTGGGATAGCGCGGCTTCTCCTCAATGGAGACCGCGTTGCCCGCCTCGTCAAATTCCACAACGCCGAACGCGCGCGGGTCGTTCACATAATGTCCGAACACACAAGCGCCCTCCCCCAATGCGAGCGCGCGGTTCAGGTAATCCTCAAAAAACGGGGAATAGAAAATATTATCCCCCAGCACCAGGCAGACATCGTCCTTTCCGATGAACTGCTCGCCGATCAGCAGCGCGTCCGCGATGCCGCGCGCGACCTCCTGCACCTCATAGGTGATATTGACGCCGAAGCGCCCGCCCGACCCCAACAGGCGGTAAAACGGCCCTTCCTCTCCGGGCGGAATGATAATCAGGATATCGCGTATGCCAGCCTGCAGCAGCACGGCCAGCGGATAATAGATCATCGGCTTATCATAGACGGGCAGCAGCGGCTTGCAAACCGGCCGCGTCATGGGGTAAAGGCGCGAGCCTTTGCCCGCGGCAAGAATAATTCCTTTCATATGGCGTTCCTCTATCTTTGTTCTGATATTGCAGGAATATTATAGCATCTCCGCATGGAGATTTCCACCCGAATCCCTTTATTCATCAAATCCCAGTGCTTCATCGGGCGTGATGCACAGCAGGCGGCAGATTGCGGCAAACGTTTCCACATCCATTTTGTTTTTTCGTGTCTCGTACATGCTATAGGTTGATTTTCCCAATCCCAGCGCCGCGCTTACGTCTGTTTGACGCAGCCCAATTTCCTTACGCCTTTTGCGAAACCTGTCCAAATAATCCATAGCTTCTCCCTCTTGACAAATCATGTTTTATGATTTATAATAATCTCACGATACATGAAATAAGGCGATTTTTATGATACCAAATACGGAAGACCTCTTTGCCCACTACTGCACACACGGGTTGACCATGCCAGACGACTTTACCAAGGCGCCTGCTTTTCTGATACTCAAAAATCAGCTTTCGCCCGAACAAACGCGGCAGTTGTCCGCATTATTGGATGAACAGGCGCTCACATTCTGCGATTATGCCTATCAGTGCTTCCAACAGGGCATCCGGTTTGCCCTGTCCCTGATGCAGCAGCTCTACCCGCCGGAATAGGCATACTTTTATTCATTATAGCAAAGCCCGCCCATATATGCAACGGAAAAAGCCCCTCCAGATGGAGGGGCTTTTTTATCGGCTTTTACGCCTTTCCAAGCTCCTTGACGCGCGCCTGCGCCGCCGCCAGACGGGCGATCGGAACGCGGAACGGCGAGCAGGAAACATAGTTCAGGCCCACATTGTGGCAGAACTCGACCGAGGACAGGTCGCCGCCGTGTTCACCGCAGATACCGAGCTTGATATCCGGACGGACCTTCTTGCCGTTTTCGACCGCCATCTTTACCAGACGGCCTACGCCATGCTGGTCCAGACGGGCAAACGGGTCGGATTCCAGAATCTTCTTGTCAAAATATGTCTCCAGGATGCGGCCCACGTCGTCGCGCGAGAAGCCGTAGGTCATCTGGGTCAGGTCGTTGGTGCCGAACGAGAAGAACTCGGCTTCCTCCGCGATCTCGTCCGCGGTCACAGCCGCGCGCGGCGTTTCGATCATCGTGCCGACCATATACTTCATCTTCAGACCGGAAGCCTCGATCAGCTCGTCAGCCTTGGCCTTGATGATCTTCTTGACAAAGCGCAGCTCGTTGATCTCGGATACCAGCGGCACCATGATTTCGGGCGTGATGTGCAGGCCGTCTTCCTTCCAGACGTTGATCGCGGCGGAAATGATCGCCTCGGTCTGCATCTCGGCGATTTCCGGATACAGCACGTCCAGACGGCAGCCGCGGGTGCCGAGCATGGGGTTGAACTCATGCAGGTCTTCCACCTTGGCCTTGAGCTTTTCAAAGGTAATGCCCATTTCGCCCGCCAGCTCGCGGATATCGTCGTCCTCCTGCGGCAGGAACTCATGCAGCGGGGGATCGAGCAGGCGAATGGTTACCGGCAGGCCGCCCATCGCGCGGTAAATACCCTCAAAGTCGCCGCGCTGCATGGGCAGAATCTTGGCGAGCGCCGCCTTGCGCTGTTCAACCGTGTCGGACACGATCATCTCGCGGACCGCCTTGATGCGCTCCGGCTCGAAGAACATATGCTCGGTGCGGCAGAGTCCGATGCCCTCGGCGCCGAACTTGCGCGCCTGCGTTGCATCGCGCGGGGTATCGCCGTTCGTGCGGACGTTCAGGGTACGGATCTCGTCCGCCCAGCCCATGAAGCGGCCGAAATCGCCGGTCAGCTCCGCGTCCTGTGTTTCGATCTTGCCGAGGTATACGTTGCCGGTCGAGCCGTCGAGCGAGATGAAGTCGCCCTCGTGTACGACCGTCCCATCGGCAAAGGTGAGCGTCTTGTCCGCCTCGGAAACCTTGATGCCGTTGACGCCGGCGACACAGCAGGTACCCATGCCGCGCGCAACAACCGCCGCGTGCGAGGTCATGCCGCCGCGCGCGGTCATGATGCCCTCGGAAACCGCCATGCCGTCGATATCCTCCGGCGAGGTTTCCTGACGCACCAGGACGACCTTGAGGCCGGTCTTGTGTGCTTTCGCCGCTTCCTCCGCCGTGAAATAGACCGCGCCACAGGCCGCGCCGGGGGATGCCGGCAGGCCGGTCGTGATCGGGGTCGCCGCCTGAAGCGCGGCGGGAACAAACGTCGGGTGCAGCAGAGCGTCGAGCTGCTTGGGCTCGACCTTCATGATGGCCTGCTCCTTGGTGCAGACGCCTTCGTCCACCAGGTCGACCGCGACCTTGAGCGCCGCCTGCGCGGTGCGCTTGCCGTTACGGGTCTGGAGCATGTAGAGCTTGCCGTTTTCAATAGTGAACTCCATATCCTGCATGTCGCCGTAGTGCTGCTCCAGGCGGGAGGAGATGTCCACAAACTGCTGGTAAACCTCCGGCATGGTATCGGCCAGCGCGGAGATCGGCTGCGGGGTGCGGATGCCGGCCACGACGTCCTCGCCCTGCGCGTTCATCAGGAATTCGCCGTACAGCTTCTTTTCGCCGGTCGCCGGATTGCGGGTGAACGCAACGCCCGTACCGGAGGTGTCGCCCATGTTGCCGAACACCATGGACTGCACGTTGACCGCGGTACCCCAGGAATGCGGAATATCGTTCATGCGGCGGTAGGTATTCGCGCGCGGGTTATCCCACGAACGGAATACCGCGCGGACCGCTTCCATAAGCTGCTTTTTGGGATCCTGCGGGAAATCCTCGCCGAGCGACTTCTTGTAGTGATCCTTGAACAGGACGATCAGCTCGCTCATATCGTCCGCGTCCAGCTCATTGTCCAGCTTAACGCCCTTTTTGTCCTTAACCTGGTCGATGAAGGTTTCAAAGGTGGACTTGGGCAGCTCCATCACAACGTCCGAGAACATCTGGATGAAACGGCGGTAGGAGTCGCGCGCGAAACGCGGGTTATTGGTCAGCTTCGCAACCGCTTCGCAGATCTCGTCGTTCATGCCGAGGTTGAGGATGGTGTCCATCATGCCGGGCATGGAAGCGCGCGCACCCGAGCGGACGGATACCAGCAGCGGGCGGTCGGGATCGCCGAGCGTTTTGCCCGTGACTTTTTCCAGTTTATCGAGGTACTCCATGATCTGCTCCTGGATATCCGGATAGATCGTTTTTCCGTCCTCATAATACCGGGTGCAGGCCTCGGTCGTGATGGTGAAACCCTGGGGAACAGGCATGCCCAGTCCGGTCATCTCCGCCAGATTGGCGCCCTTTCCGCCGAGCAGTTCACGCATTTTGCCGTTGCCTTCCGGGAACATGTAAACATACTTCTTCATTTGGGTCTTCTCCTCCATTTCGTTTCTGTGCTCTCCACACACTTCACTCACGCAAAGATATTATATCATGCGGGGCGCTTCGTGTTCTATTGTGGGATTTCACCGATTTACCAAAGCTATATTGTGCAAAATGACGGTAAAATATGAAAGTTTCTCCATGCTGCGGCTTTTTATTTCTCCGTTTTTTGCATAATCCATCCTTTTTCCGACAAATCATTTTGCTTTTTTGACGGTTTCCCGTTTTTATTTCCCTTTTTGTGAAATGATACAGCGTTGACGCAGAAAATTCATCTCCGCCCGCATCCTGCGCAAATGCCTGCAAAAAAACCGGCGGCCTGAGGCAGACCGCCGATCAAGTTGGAATGAAGTCCGGTTACGACCACCGCAAGAACATCGTATCCCTGATAGGTCGTTTGATAAAGCTGCACGGAATACAGATATCCGGCCGAGGAGGTGAACGCATCTCCGGAAAACAGGTAAAATGTATTTTCGTTCAGCGCCGCATAGTACTGCAGCAGCTTTTGCTGCTCGTCCGGCATGTCGGACATCTTATAATAAAAATAGCTTCCCCCAAAGGAGGGGTTCCGATCGCGCGACCACGCGAACAGGGGTACGCCGGTCACTTTGCTGAAATCCGGCACCGGATACAGCCCCGCGTAGCAGCGGGATGCCGCCGGACGGTGCGCGTCCGTATAGGCGGCGACGCTTACCGCCTCGCTGCCGTTCAGTTCCTCCAGCGCGGTGATCGGCACGGAGAACGACGGCTTGCCGCCGGATTGGCTGCTGACCGTGATGCCGACCAGCCTTCCGGCGCTGTCCACCAGCGCGCCGCCGGAATTGCCGCTGATGACCGAGGCGCTGCTCTCGATCATGGGCGTTGTGTAATCCGTATTATAGGGGTCGATCACCGTTCCCTGCGTCAGCTTCGCCCTTCCGCCGCCGGGATAGCCGAGCGCATACACCGTATCGCCCGCCTGCACCGTTTCCGCAGTCTGCAGGTACGGCAGGCCGCTCCCCTCAAGCTGGATATGCGCGATGTCCATATCCGCGTTCAGGTCATATATGCTGACCTCATGGCGTGTGCCGTCCGTCAGCTCCGCGACCAGGCGGTACACGCCGTTTACCACATGCCCGCAGGTGACCGCGTCTCCGTCCGGCCCGATCAGCACGCCGCTGCCCATGCCGAGCAGGCTTCCTTTCGCATCATAGGAGTACAGCTTGAACACCGCGGGCATGCAGTACGCCATCGCCTCGTCCGCGGTCAGCGTCTCCCTTACCTCCAGCGTAACCGTCTGCCGCAGCGCCGGCTCTACCATGCGCGTCACGATCGCGGCAGCTTCGCTGCGCTTGATGGTGCTGTCCGGCAAAAGCCGGCCGGCTGCGTCCGAGCCGGTCAGGACGCCCGCTCGGTACAGCAGATAGGCCGCATCGGCGTAATACGCCCCCTCCGGCACATCGGGGATCGCCCCGTCCTCCACGAAATTGACTGATTCGAGCGCTTCCTCCGGAAAAGCCTTCGCCAGCACGTCCGCGAACGCGCCGCGGGTCGCCGCCGCTTCATAGCTTTCCAGCGGCGCGGACAGGATGCCGTTTTCCAGCGCGTATACCGCATAAACCGCATACCACGGAGAGGAGGCCGCAAAGTCCGCCGTGCCGTTCTGGTAAATGCTGTGCAGGCAGGCCGCCAGCTTGACCGCTTCCGCCATCGTGAGGCTGCTGTCCGGCGCAAAGGACGTTTGCGAAACGCCGTTGACCAGGCCGTATTCATAGGCCAGCTCCACGTTTTCCGCATACCAGGCGTCAGACGGCACATCCGCAAACTGGCCGGTATAGGGCTGCTGTTCGGTAAAGTTCTCATAGCCTGCGAACGCCGGCGCGGGCAGTACGCCCAACGCCAGCACAGCGCACAGAAGCAGGCTGAGCAGTTTTCTTTTCACAGATGGTTTCCTCCGGTTCCGGTTGTTTTCTTTTTCAGTATACGCCCGGCACCCTGTCGATTTTGTGAACAGTCTGTAGAGATTTGATTAACCTTTGTACGCCGCAACGATCTCGCCGATATACATGGCATGGAAATCGCGGTTCGCATAGTTCTTATCCAGAATCTCCTGCTGCAGAATATCCTCCGGCGCAATCTCGCTCCGGCAGCGCTTGCGGCAGACAAGCACGAGCGCCGCCTCCGCAAACGTCGGCTGCCCCTCCACAAACACCGGCGTCAGGCCGCTGTCGTGCATTTTATCCATGTCCCGTCCGGACTTGGTACCCATCAGGTTCAGGGCTTCGCGGTGTCCATCTTGTAAAAATGTCAGTGTAAAATACTCACTGTTGTCAACAAATTCCTTTGTATACCGGCTGTGGCGGATATAGCAGGTTGCGGAGGGCTTGCCCCATATCACGCCCACGCCGCCCCAGCTTGCGGTCATGGTGTTCCACTTGTCTTCCGTCCCTGCGGAAATCAGCATCCACTGCTTACCGATCATCTCGAACGGGTTAAACGACTGCTCTGCAATATTGATCTTGGTCAAAGACATAATAAACCCTCCTGTTGGAAATTAAAAATGAACAACGGGGAAATACGCGGCAGTCCCCTTTTGAGGGGAGGCGCGGCTTCAATCGAGCGGCGTATGCCGCCGCAGCTTCATTTCCTGCCACTCCTCTTTGGAAATCAGGATTTGGCGCGGCTTGGAACCCTCGAACGGACCGATGATGCCGCGCTCCTCGATCTGGTCGATGATGCGCGCGGCGCGGGAATAGCCGAGCTTCAGACGGCGCTGCAGCATGGAGGTGGACGCCTGGCGGCAATCCATAATCACATCGATCGCCTCCTCGATCATATCGTCCTCTTCCTCGCCCGGGTCGCCGGAGGCGCCGCCCTTGCCCTCCGCCTGCTCCGCCTGGCGCTCAATATGTTCGAGTATCTCTTCATTATATTCGGCTGTGCTTGTCTCCTTGATATGCGCGATCACCGCTTCGATCTCATCCGACGAAATAAAGCAGCCCTGCACGCGCGTGGGCTTGCCCTCTCCCAGCGGGGCGTACAACATGTCGCCTTTGCCGATCAGCTTTTCCGCGCCGGTCGTATCCAGGATAATGCGGGATTCGATCTGGCTGGCCACCGCGAACGCGATGCGGGACGGGATATTGGCCTTCATGATGCCGGTAATGACATCGGCCGACGGACGCTGGGTCGCGACTACCAGATGCATGCCCGCCGCGCGCGCCTTCTGCGCGATGCGGCAGATCGAGGTCTCGACCTCCTTGGCCGCGACCATCATCAGGTCTGCCAGCTCGTCGATGACAATGACGATCTGCGGGAGGACCTGATACTGCTCGGGCGCGCCGCCCTCCTCCTGCTCCGCCTTCGCCCGCTCGGCGCGCATCAGGTCGTTATAGCCGACCAGGTTGCGCACCTGATGGTCCGCGAACAGCTTATAGCGGCGCTCCATCTCGCCCACCGCCCAGTTGAGTGCGCCCGCCGCCTTCTTGGGGTCGGTCACGACCGGAATCAGCAGGTGCGGGATGCCGTTGTAATTACCCAGCTCGACCATCTTGGGATCGACCATAATCAGCCGGACTTCCTCGGGCGTGGACTTGTACAGCAGCGAGATCAGCATGGAATTGATGCACACGGATTTGCCCGATCCGGTGGTACCCGCAATCAGCATATGCGGCATTTTCGCAATATCGCCGATCACCGGCTTGCCGGTGATGTCCTTGCCCACGGCAAAGGACAGGCGGCTGCGCGCGTTGGTGAACGCCGGCGAAGCGATACACTCGCGGATGAACACGGTATTGACCGCTTTGTTCGGCACCTCGATGCCGACCGCGATCTTATCCGGTATGGGCGCGATGCGGACGGATACCGCGCCGAGCGACAGCGCGATATCATCCGACAGCGCGGTGATGCGGGAGATCTTAATGCCGCGCGGGATGGTCAGCTCGAACCGCGTGACCGAGGGGCCGCGCACAATGCCGATGATCTGCGCGTCGATATTGAACGACTGCAGGGTGTCGATCAGGCATTCGGAATTTTCCCGCAGCTCGGCTTCCGCGCCCGCCGCCGATGCCCGCTTGCCCTGCGCCAGCAGCTCGATCGGCGGATAATCGTAAACCGGAACCGGCGCTTTCTGGCTCTCGTCCATCTGCTCGCTCAGCGCCGCCTGCTCCTGCTCCCCGATCTTTTCCGCCTTCTTCGGCGCCTGCTCCGCCTCCGCCGGCGCTTCCTCTTCCTCCGGTTTATTCTCCACCAGGTCCATGATGCTGACCTGCTCGCCCGTCGTTTCCTCCTTGAGCGAACGCAGGTATTCATCCGGTGCGATCGGCTTACCGCCGTGCATGCGGCGCGGCGGCGCGTCCGGAGCCTCGCCCGGCTTGTCCTCGCCCGGCGGCTCGACGTCCAGCGGGATATCAATATTCACCTTGCGGCGCGCGGCGCGCCGCTCCTCCCGTTTCTGCGCATGGACGGCGGCTACCTCATGCACATTGGGCAGCTTAGCCGGCGCCTCGTAGCGCTCGCGCTCCTCCTCGTCCTCATATTCATACGCCGGGGGGCGGAACATATCCATCAACGCCTGCGGCGTGATGCGGCAGGCGGCCAGCAGCGCCGCAACCAGCAGCAGCAGCAAAACCAGCAGCGCGCCGATCGAGGACAGCGCCCACTCAAACACCATATACAGGCCGCCGGACAGCAGGCCGCCGGATTTCATCTCCATGCCGGACTTCAGCAGGCCGGACAGGGTGCTCATGGAGAACGCATATTCATTGGCGCAGGTGATTGCATGCACGATGCCGCCCGCCAGCACGGGCAGCAGGGCGATGCAGCAGCCCCGCAGGCGCACCGGCCCTTTGCGACGCGCGATCAGAAGCGCCGCCAGCCCCAGCAGGGCGAACGGCAGCACATAGCTGCCTGTCCCGATCAGCGCGCCAATCCCCCGATGCAGGGCGTCCAGCACGACCCCATCGATCGGCAGCAGCGACAGCAGGCACAGCAGCCCCGCCACGCCCCAGATCGCGCCCCAAGCCGCGCGCGGCAGAAGCGTCTCCGGCTCGGGCGCGCGGCGCGCGGCCGCTTTCCCGCGCGGCGCGCTTTTTTTGGTTGTGGTTTTTCTTGCAGCCAAATTATTGAAACCTCTCTTCCGTTCTCTTTTCCATACCGCGGCAGGCCCCGCAGCGGAACGGTCAGACCACCATCCGGATCAGGCTGACAACGATCGTGATCGTACCGATCAGCGTGCAGTACACCACGAACGGGCGGAAGTTGCCCCGCTTGGACACAAACCGCACCATGCGGATCGCCGCCAGGCCGGATACCATCGCCACCAGGATGCCTACGATGTAGCAGGCGAGCGAAACCTCGCCCATCGTCGACGGATCGCGGATCACGTCGACCAGTTCCAGAATATTTGCGCCCAGAATGACGGGCAGCGACATGATAAACGCGAACCGCACGGAAAACTCGCGCGAAAAGCCGCGGAACAGGCCGGTACACATGGTGGTACCCGAGCGCGACAGGCCGGGCAGCACCGCGAAGCACTGGCCGATGCCGACGATCAGCGCATCCAGCCAGGTCGCATTCTTTTCCGTCTTATGCTTTTTCGGCGCCTTTTCCGACAGGAACAGGATCGCCGCCGTGACCAGAAGCATCAGCCCGACGACCAGGGACGAGGAGAACGCGCCCTCGATCTTGCTTTTGATCGGCAGGATGGCGAACATCGGCAGAATCGTAATCAGCAGCATGATGATAAAACGGCGGTAGGGATGGCCGTTGATCCGGAAGCCGTCCTTGATCCAGGCGAAAAATTCAAGGAACAGCTCCCTGATATCGCTCCAGAACGCAACGACAACCGACAGCAGCGTGCCAAAGTGCAGCAGCACATTAAACAGCATGTAATTCGTTTCTATCCCGTCCCCAAAAATCGTCTGGGCGAGCACCAAATGGCCGGACGAGGAAACGGGTAAAAACTCGGTCAGGCCCTGTACCAGACCCAGCAGAACGGCGAACCATAAACTCATTCTTTTTCTCCTCTCGGTGGGGCGAATTTTACATACGGTTTTATTATAGCATATCTCCGTGTCAGATACCACCAAATTTAGCAAAATACCGCCGTGTATTCGCAGGCCCGCCGCCTTTGCGCGAGGGCTGCGCCGCTTTCCGCCGCCACGCCCGCAAAAGGGTTATTTTTTTCACGTCCCGCAAAATCGAACATTTGTTCTTGACTTTTGCAGAGGATTCTCCTATTCTATGCCCTGCGGGAAAGTAAGCGACTCTATCCCCAAAGGAGGCGATGCCATTGTGCGAAAAAAGAACCATCCGGACGAGCTGATCCGGATGCTGTACGAGATCGCGGACGACGCGGAAGCGCCCGCGAACAGCCGCCTGACCGCGATCCGCGAGATTCTCGACCGGACGGTCGGCAAGGGGGCGCTGCTGGACGGCGCGGAGGCCGAGCCGCCCGCGCCGGTCGAGATCGTGTTCCAAATCGTGGACGCACGATCGAATACGAAATAACCCCGCGGCAGGCGGCGTTCATCCGGTCGGAGGCGTTTGAAACGCTGTTCGGCGGCGCGGCGGGCGGCGGCAAAAGCCACGGCCAGCTTTTGGACGCGCTGCGCTTCGCGGTGCTGTATCCGGCCTCGCGGCAGCTCATGCTGCGGCGCACCCTGCCCGAGCTGGACCGCTCGCTCGTACCCGCGTCGCTGCGGCTGTTCCCGCAGGCGGCCGCGTCCTACAAGGTGAGCGAGCACCTGTGGCAGTTCGTCAACGGCTCGGTGCTGGAATTCGGCTACTGTGATGCGGAGAGCGACGTGACCCGTTATCAGTCCGCCGAATACGATGTGATCCGCTTCGACGAGCTGACCCACTTCACGGAAAGCCAGTTCACCTACCTGCTCTCCCGCGTGCGGGGCGCGAACGGTTATCCCAAGCAGGTCAAATCCACCACCAACCCGGGCGGCGTGGGACATCACTGGGTCAAGGCGCGGTACATCGACCCCATGCCGCCCGACATCGTATACGAATGCGGCGGCGGCACGCGGCTGTTCCTGCCTGCGCGGCTGGCGGACAACCCATTTCTGCAGCAGGCGGACGCGGGATATGAAAAACGGCTGCGGCTGCTCGCCCCGCACGACCGCAAAGCCCTGCTCGACGGCGTGTGGGAGCTGGACGAGGGACGGTATTTCAGCGAGTTTTCCGCCGAGCGGCACGTCACGCCGCCGCACCCCATCCCCAAGGACTGGCGGCGTTACCTGACGATCGACTACGGGCTGGATATGCTCGCCGCGCTGTGGATCGCGCAAAGTCCGGATGGATACAGCATAGTATACAGAGAGTTATATCAATCCGGTTTGATTATCTCAGAAGCGGCGGCGGCCATTCTGAACTGCGAGCCGGCGGGCGAGCGCATCGACTGCCGTCTGGCCCCGCCCGACCTGTGGAACCGGCGGCAGGAGACCGGCAAAAGCGCGGTGGAGCTGTTCGCGGACTGCGGGCTGGACTTCGACAAAAGCAGTAACGAGCGCGTTGCCGGCTGGCTGGCGCTGCACGAGCTGCTCGCCCCGCGTCGGGACGCGCAGGGCGGGCTGCGCCCCCGCCTGACCATCTTCGACACCTGCCGCAACCTGATCCGCACCCTGCCCGCTCTGCAGCACGATAAGCGCAATCCGTCCGACACGGCGAACACGCCGCACGAGCTGACCCACGCGCCGGACGCGCTGCGCGGCTATGCCGCGACCGTGTACGAGCCGCCCCAGCCCGCGCCGCCGACCCTGTATGACTGCGAGGTGGGAGCGTTTTTGCGGTACTGAACCAGAATGGGGAATCACTGTCCCCATTCCAGAAAAGGAGGACACTATGGAACTATTATGTTACTGCATCGGCGCCGCCCTGCTGGTGCTGACCGGCGCGGTCATATCCGGCGGGCTGCCGCTGCCCGCCCCGCCCTGGCGGGAGGACGGGCGCGGCCGCAGCGGCGATGCGCCGGACGCAGCCGGAGACGCGCTCAGCCGCGACCTGGCCGCGCTGATGGCCTACGGACGGGAGGAGGATGACCATGCGGTTTGACCCCTCGCCCGCCGCGATCTGGCAAAAGTACGAGCGCGACCGCGACTACAAACGCTCGATCGGCCTGTATGACCGCGTGCGCCGCAACGAGGCCTTCTACCTCGGCCGCCAATGGGAGGGGCTGCGCGTCCAGTCGCTCGACCCGCTGATCTTCAATGTGCTGCGGCGCTGCGTCAACCTGTTCGTGTCCATGCTGGTATCGGACGATGTGGCGGTACGCGCGCAGCCGTTCGACATGGACAGCGCAGGCCGCCGGACCGCCCGTATCCTGGAGCGCGCGTTCGCGTCCGCGATCGAGCGGTCGGGCGTCAAGGCGCTCGGACGGCCGCTGCTCAAAAACGCCTGTGTGGACGGCGATGCATGCTTCTATCTCCACTTCGATCCCGCGCTTGAGACCGGTCAGGCGGTCAAAGGCGATATCGCGGCAGAGCTGATCGACTCGACCAATATCTGCTTCGGCAACCCTGCCTGCGACGAGGTGCAGCGCCAGCCCTACCTCATCCTCGCCATGCGGCGCGATGTGGACGAGGTCAAAAAGGAGGCGCGGGAAAACGGCATGGGCGCGGACGAGGCCGAGGCCATCCGACCGGACGACGACACGGACCGCCTGCGCTGCCGCCTGCACGGCGATAGCGACCGCGTAACCGTACTGCTGCACATGCGAAAGACCGAGCACGGCGTGGCCTTCCTCAAGACCACGCGCACCGCGACCGTGATGTGCGAAAAGGAGCTGCCCTACCGCTACTATCCGGTGACCCATCTGTGCTGGAACCGTGTGCGCGGCTCGTGCCACGGCGAAAGCCCGCTGACCGAAGCCATCCCCAACCAGATCGCCATTAACAAGCTGTACTCGATGTATGTGCAGTGCATCAAGCAGGTGGCCTTCCCCAAGATTATCTACGACATGACCCGCTTCCCGAACGGGTGGTCGAACGACGTGGGCAAGGCGGTCGGCATGCGCGGCGACCCGAACACCGCGATTGCGGCCGCGTTCAAGGCGCCCGATATCTCCGGCCAAGTGCTCGGTCTGCTGAAGCAGATGATGACCGACACCGCCGAGCTGATGGGCGCGAGCGAGGCCGCGCTCGGCACGGTCAAGCCGGACAACACCTCGGCCATCGTCGCAGTGCAGAACGCGACCGCCGCCCCGCTTGAGCTGACCAAAATGGAGTTCTACCGCTTCACCGAGGACTGGGCGCGCATCTTCCTCGACCTGATGGGCGCGCATTACGGGGTGCGTACGGTCGTCGTACCGGATGAGGACGGCGGCGAACCGCAGCGGCAGTCCTTCGATTTTTCCACGCTCGCCGGGCTGGATATGCGCCTGCAGGTGGACGTGGGCGCGGCGAGCTACTGGTCCGAGACCATGCAGACCATGACCAACGACCACCTGCTCGAGAGCGGTGTCATCACCGACCCGCTCGTTTATCTGGAAAACGTGCCTGACTATCAGGTGCGCGGCAAACACGACCTGCTGCACGCGCTGCGCATGCAGCGGCAGCAGCAAAAGGAGGCAAATGCAAATGCAGAACAAGACCAGACCTGACAGCCGTCCGGCGCAGCCGCTCCCGCAGGAGACGGGAGCAGCTGCATCCAACCCATTCTCCCCCGATACCGCCCAGTCCGCGCCCCCCGCCGCACAAACCTTTCCCGTGCCGGTGGACGGGCAGACCGTAGAGCTGACGCTGGAGGAGCTGATCCAGGCGGCAAGCCTGGGGCTGTCCAAACAGAACGCCTATGTGCGCCGCAACCGCGCCGCGAACGGCATGCCCAACGGGCAGATCTACGCGGCGTTCGTGGAGGAATATCCCGAGGTCAAGCCCGAGGACATCCCACAGCAGGTATGGGAATGGGCGCAGCAGGAAGGCTCGCTGGTCTCCGCTTACCGCAAGTGGGAGATCCTGGAGCTCAAGGACGAGCTGGCGGCGCTGGAAATGAACCAGAAAAACCGCCGCGCGGCGGTCGGGCCGGCGCAGTCGGACGGCGAGCCAGCGGGCGTCGATCCCGTGACTTTAGCACTGCTCGGCAAATAAACATATCGTATAAACAGGAGGTATTATACTTATGGCTATCAATCTTGCAAGCAAATATTCCGACCAGATCGCCGAGGTATTCACCCGCGCGTCCTTCATCAAGGGCAAGACCGCGGAAACCTTTGACCTGACCGGCGTCAAGACGCTCAAGGTGTACACGCCGATCACGGTCGAGGAGGTGGACTACGACCGCGACGGCGGCCTTGCCCGCTACGGCGACGTGACCGAGATGCAGGACGTGGTGCAGGAGCTGACCATGACGCAGGACAAGGCGTTCACGCTCACCATTGACAAGGGCAACAACCTCGACCAGAACCTGGTCAAAAACGCGGCCGACATGCTGCGCCTGCAGCTGAACGAAAAGTCCACACCCGCCGCGGACAAATACGCCTTCCGCCGCTTTGTGACCATGGCTGGCACGATCGTGGAAAGCGCGGCCAAGCCGACCAAGGCCGACATCATCAGCAAGATCGCGGACGCGTCGCAGGCGCTCGACGACGCGCTGGTGCCGGACGACAACCGCTATCTCTACCTGACGAGCGAGATGTACAAGCTGGTCTGCACCTCGGACGAATTCGCGGGTGTGGACGTGCTTGCGCGCCAGTCCATCGCCAAGGGCGTGTGCGGCGAGGTGTTCGGCATGCATGTGGTGCGCGTACCCAAGAGCTATCTGCCCGAGGACGTGTATTTCCTCGTCGCGCACAAGGACGCGGTGCTTATGCCCTATAAGATCGCGGACGCCAAGGTTCACGAGGATCCGGTGGGCGTATCCGGCGCGCTGATCGAAGGCCGCCATTACTACGACGCCTATGTGCTGGGGGCGAAATGCGGCGGCGTATACGCGCTGGTGGCGGCGGATACGGTATCCGACACGCCGGTGATCGCTTCGGGCAAGATCACCGCGGGCAGCGGCGCGGCCATCCGCTACACGCTGGACGGCTCCGACCCGCGCTACTCGGATTCCGCCAAGGATTATGTTGCCGATACCGCGCTGACCGCGGACGAGGGCTGCCAGATCCGCGCCTACGCGGTCGAAACCGGCAAGTACCCGTCCCCTGTGGCGGCGGGCTAAAGAAAAAAGCCGCCCATAGGGCGGCATGAGACAGGCTCTCAGCCTGGCACAAGTGCGGATATCCTATCAAAGCTTATCAACAAACTGCTTCGCCTGCACTAAACTCAGCCCTGTCTGCTCCCGCAGGTGTTTGACCGCCTGCACCGGCTGACCGCTTTTCTTGAGCAGTTTCAGTTCATTTTGTAATTTTTCACTGATATAATCCGATTTGTATTCTACATGTCCGGTAACATCCGCCAAGCTGTCCAACCGTTCTTTCAGCCTGTGGACCTGCTGCTGCAAAGCCTGCTGCCGCAAATATAGCGCCAAAAGCAGTACAGTCAGCATGGAGATCAAAAGATATGCCATATTACCTTACCCCCCATCCATCTTCATATTGCTTTATATTATAGCATCGGGGCAGGCGGCAAGTTTAAACAACATGTAAACAATCTTCAGATCGGGGCATCCGCCTTTGTGCCAGGCTGGGAGCCATATATTGCAAAAGGAGGAATCTCATGACCGGAACCGAATGCTTCCGCGCGGCGCTGAACCTGCTGTCCGAAACGCCGGACAGCGGCGCGTATTACGAACCGTTCGCGCTGGGCGCGCTCAACCAGCTGCTCGTCAACAGCCTGCGCGAGATCAACGCGGAGCGGGTATTCTGCGCCGAACAGCCGCACGCCGCGCCGCCGCGCATGGGCGCGCTGGACGAGGAGATCCCCGCGGGCGACTGGCTCGCGCGCGAGTGCTTCCCCTATGGGCTGGCGGCTCTGCTCGTGGCCGACGACGACAAGGCAAAATTCAACTGGGCGGCCGCGGAATACGCCGACCGCCTGCTGCGCCACTGTCCGGCGCAGTTCACCGGCATACAGGAGATGGTCTGATGCGCGCTTACCAGTTTCCTTTTCCCGAGACCGAGCGCGAAACCGTGGTCAGCCGTTTCGGCGGCGCGGACTTCCGCACGCACCCCACCAAGGTATCCTTGTCCCGCTCGCCCGACCTGCAGAACCTGATCTGCGACCAGAACGATTTCCTGGTCAAGCGCACTGGCTGGAAAACCCAGCAAAGCTACGGCGCGCCGCTTTTCGGCCTGTTCCCCCTGCCCGACGGGTCCGGCCTGGCCGTGCATGCGGGTACCAAGCTGTATGCCCGCCCCGCCACAGGGACGCAGACCGAGCTGTGTACGGACATGAACGAGGCGTTCTCGCAATCGTTCGTGATGAACGGCGTATTATACCTGCTCGATGGACAGATCTACCGCGCGGTGCGCAAAAACAGCGCCGGAACCGCGTGGGAGGCTGTCAAGGTGCAGGACATCGCCTATGTGCCGACCACCACGATCTCCGCGCAGCCAACCGGCGGCGGCACCAGCTACGAGGCGGTCAACCTGCTCACCCCCAGACGCATCAACACCTTCATCGGCAACGGCTCGGCGACCCAGTTCCAGGTGGACGCAAAAAATCTGGACGACACCGATGTAACCGCGGCGGTAAACGGCGCATCCGTGACCGTGTCCTCGGTCAACCGCACGACCGGCCTGATCACACTGGCCAGCGCGCCCGCGAACGCCAACGGGCTGGCCAACGTATCCATTACGTTCTCCAAGACCGTGACCGGCTATGCGGATAAGATCAACCAGTGCCGGTTTGCCGGACTGTACGGCGGCAAAAACGATACGCGCGTGTTCGTTGCCGGCAATCCGGACGAGCCGGACTGCGACTGGCAGAGCGGGCTGTATGATCCCACCTATTTCCCCGACACCGGTTATACCCGCATGGGGACGGACGCGTCCGCGATCGTGGGCTATCTCAAGCAGTATGAAAGCCAGCTTGTCATCAAGTCCGGCGGCGCGCAGGAGGCGACCAGCTATCTGCGCTCCTACCTGATGGCGGACGACGGAACGGCGCTTTATCCGCTCAAGCAGGGGGCGCAGGGCGCGGGCGCGACCGCGCCGCGCAGCTTCGCCACGCTGGGCGATCTTCCGCTGTTCCTGTCCGCGCGCGGGGTGCAGGGCGCGTTCGGTACTGCGGTCGCGGAGCAACGGACCATCCGCTCGGTGTCGGACGCGATCGTACCCAGACTGGAGACGGAAGCCGGACTGGAGAACGCCTGCGCGGCCGTGTTCGAAGGGAAATACTACCTTGCCGTGAACGGGCATATGTATATCGCGGACGGTACGCTGACCGAGGAGAACGGCGACCCCGCGTGGTTTTACTGGACCGAGGTACCCGCCCAATGCCTTGCCGTACTGGACGGCCGGCTTTGGTTCGGCACCGCTGACGGTCGTCTGTGCCGCTTCGCCCGCGCCGACGAGGATGGCGCCTACTGCGATGACGACGCGGCGATCGACGCGTACTGGCGCACACCCACCCTGCCGCTCGCGGACTGGGGTCGGGTCAAAACCGTGCGCGATGTCATCCCGACGCTCATGCCCTACTCACGGTCGGGCGCGACCGTACAGTATGAAAACGAAAACGGCGCGCTGCTCGCGCTTTCGCGCAACATGGACCTGTTCTCGTTCAAAACGCTGGATTTTTCGCGGTTCTCGTTCCGCTGCATCCCGGGCGCAGTCAGCTACCGCACCCGCCGCCGGCAACACCGCATGCCGCTGTTCGCGGTGCGCATCGGCAACGACCGGCCGGACGAGCCGTTCGGCCTGCTCGCACTCACGATCCGCTGGACGCAGGGACAGACCGTGATCTGAGAAAGGAGGGAAACACATGGCGAAAAACTACAAAGAGGATTTTGACTATTCGGAGGCGATCGCAAACACACAGGACGCGGGCAAACGTCAGGAGCTGCTCGCCGAACGCCAGAACAAGATCGATGCGGAGGGTCTGGCGGGCAAAGTCGCGTCCAACGAAGCGGTATCGACCTGGAACGGGGACTACCGTCCCTATTCGGTTTCGTCCGGCAGCAGCGGAGGCGGGGGCGGCGCCTCTGCCGGCACCAACGCGCTCAACCGGCTTTATGAAGCCGCCGAGCAGGCCCGACTGAAACGCTTTGAAGCCGCGCGCGAGCGCATCGCGCAGCAGCTTGAGCGCAATCTGGCTGCGATCGAGAGCGACTATACGGCCGGCATGACGCAGACCGATATCAACGCGCGGCAGTCCGTGCTCTCCAACGAGGAAAAGCTGGCCGCGCTCGGCCTGAACATGGGTGCGCGCAGCGCCGCCGCAACCTCGGGTACGGCCGAAACCAGCCGTATTTCGATCGACAACCAGTACCGCAGCGATCTCAACGCGCTGGGGCAGGCGCGTCTCAAGGCGCGCGCGGCCGCGCAGGACAGCGCCGCCGGACAGGAAGCCGCGCTCGAAAGCGACTACTATGCCGCCTCGGAAAGCGCTGCGCTCTCCCAGGCGCAGGCGCAGCTCGCGCAGTTCAACGCGGATCGGGATTACAGCCTGTCGGTCGCCGGTCTGACCGGCTTTTTGAACGGCACCCCCACGCTGAACTGGCGCAATTACCAGCTCAGCGTGGACAGCGCGGCAGACAGCGCACAGACGCAGGCCTTTGAGCAGGCGCTCAGCCGCTGGAAAACCAACGGCTATGTGCTGCAGCGCGACGCGGCGATCCTGGGCGTACCCGCGGGGACGCCGACCTCCGACGTAAGCTACCAAAACGCGAGCCTCGCCCTCCAGAAATGGAAAGCAGGCTATTGGTATTGATATCCGGCAAAAAAAAGCCGCACCCTTTGCCAAGGGCGCGGCTTTTTAGGAATGAAGAAGTGCGCGAATTTATGGATTGGACAAACCGGCAGTCCTGCTGCCGCCGCCAATTGATTAGATTATCAAATTTTTACTGTGAATATGATAACACATTCCTCCGCGCTCGTCAACCGTTTTGATTTACAAATACTTGAAAAATTTCTATATGTTGCCAATTTTTCGTGTTTTCTGTAATTTACTGGAAAATTATAGTGCCTTTCTTCTTATAGGGAGAAGAAACCGCTCCACAAAAAATAAGCAGGCCGTCCGCTTCTTGCGGACGGCCTGCTGTTAAGCCATTCTTACTTGTTCTTCAGGTTGAAGAAAGCATCCTT
Source organism: Agathobaculum sp. TL06 (assembly GCF_054658635.1). NCBI lineage: Bacteria > Bacillati > Bacillota > Clostridia > Eubacteriales > Butyricicoccaceae > Agathobaculum > Agathobaculum sp. TL06. Next base: position 92,779 of record NZ_BAAGGY010000011.1, on the reverse strand, counting down.
GCCCAGGTACTGCGCGACATCCTCGCCCAGCTCCTCTTCGATGCGGAGCAGCTGGTTGTACTTGGCAACACGGTCGGTGCGGCTCGGCGCGCCGGTCTTGATCTGGCCCGCGTTGAGCGCCACAGCGATGTCCGCGATGGTCGCGTCCTCGGTCTCGCCCGAGCGGTGGGAAACAACGGCGGTGTAGCCCGCGCGGTTCGCCATCTGGATGGCGTCCAGGGTCTCGGTCAGGGAGCCGATCTGGTTGACCTTGATGAGGATGGAGTTGGCAACGCCCATGTCGATGCCCTTCTTGAGACGGGTGGTGTTGGTTACAAACAGGTCGTCGCCGACAAGCTGGATCTTGTCGCCCAGCGCCTTGGTCAGCATCTCCCAGCCTTCCCAGTCCTCTTCGGCCATGCCGTCCTCGAGGGAGATGATCGGGTACTTCTCCGCGAAGTTCTTCCACATCTTGACGAGCTGCTGCTGGGTCATCTTCTTACCGGACTTCGGCTGGATATAGCACTTCTCCTCGTCGTTCCACCACTCGGAGGAAGCCGCGTCGATCGCGATCATGAAGTCCTCGCCCGGCTTGTAGCCAGCCTCTTCGATCGCCTTGACGATCACCTTGAGCGCGTCCTCGTCCTTCTTCAGGTTGGGCGCGTAGCCGCCCTCGTCGCCCACGCCCGCGGCCGGAGTGCCGTTCTCCTTGAGGGTGCTCTTGAGCTGATGGAACACCTCAGCGCAGCGGCGCAGCGCCTCGCGGAAAGAGGGAGCGGAAACCGGCATAATCATGAATTCCTGGATCTCAACGTTGTTGGTCGCATGCGCGCCGCCGTTGAGAATGTTCATCATGGGCATCGGCAGGGTCTTGGCGTTGCAGCCGCCGATGTAGTTGTACAGCGGCAGGGAAAGCGCCTCGGCCGCCGCCTTGGCAACCGCCATGGAAACGCCCAGGATCGCGTTGGCGCCGAACTTGGTCTTGTTCGGGGTGCCGTCCGCCTCGATCATGGCCTTGTCGATGGCCTGCTGGTCGAGCGCGTTCATGCCGATGATGGTCTCCGCGATCTCGCCGTTGACAGCGTCAACCGCCTTGAGGACGCCCTTGCCGTTATAGCGGGACTTGTCGCCGTCGCGCAGCTCGCAAGCCTCAAAGATGCCGGTGGAAGCGCCGGACGGAACGGCCGCGCGGCCCATGTAGGCGCCGGTGTCGCCCTCGACATAAACCTCGACCTCAACGGTCGGATTGCCGCGGGAGTCCATTACCTCACGGCCGAGTACATCAACGATTTCAATGTAGCCTTTCATAATTCATTCTCCTTTTTATATCAATTTTGGGGATACACAGATTTATTTGACGATCAGGCTGTGGCCGGTCATTTCCTCCGGCTGCTTGAGGCCCATCATTTCGAGCAGGGTGGGCGCAAGGTCAGCCAGCACGCCGCCCTCCATCAGCTTGCCCGCATGGCCGACCATCACGAGCGGCACCGGATTGGTGGAATGCGCGGTGAACGGGGTCGTACCGTCCGCGTCGAGCATCTGGTCCACGTTGCCGTGGTCGGCCGTAATCAGGCACTGGCCGCCCATCTGCTGGATCGCGGCGACAACCTTGCCCACGCCGTCGTCCGTCGCCTCGACCGCCTTGACCGCAGCCTCGAACACGCCGGTATGGCCGACCATGTCGCAGTTGGCAAAGTTCAGGACGATCATATCATACTTGCCGGACAGGATGCGCTTTACGCACTCCTCGGTCACGGCAGGCTCGCTCATTTCCGGCTGGAGGTCATAGGTCGCCACCTTGGGGGACGGGATGAGCGCGCGGTCCTCGCCCGCATACTCCTTTTCCACGCCGCCGTTGAAGAAGAACGTGACGTGCGCGTACTTCTCGGTCTCCGCGATGCGCAGCTGGGTCAGGCCCAGGTCGGAGATATATTCGCCGAAGGTGTTCTTGAGGCTCTGCGGCTTGAACGCCACCTCAACGCCTACGATCGTCGCGTCATACTGCGTCATGCAGACGTAGTGAATGTTGCGGCGGTGGCGCGGGAAGCCCTGGAACTCATGGTCCACAAACGCACGGGTGATCTCACGCGCGCGGTCGGGACGGAAGTTGGCAAAGATAATCGCGTCGTCGTCGCGGACGGTCGCGCCCTCGGTCACGATGACCGGAACCACGAACTCGTCGGTCACGCCCGCGTCATAGGAAGCCTGCATTGCTTCGTGCGCGGAGGCCGCATGCTCGCCGATGCCCTCGGCAATGGCGTTATAGGCCTTCTCGACGCGCTCCCAGCGGTTGTCGCGATCCATCGCGTAATAGCGGCCGGAAATCGTGGCGATGCAGCCGACCTCGACCGCGTCGATTTTCGCCTGCAGGCGGTCGATATATTCGATACCGGACTGCGGAGGCGTGTCGCGGCCGTCCATGAAGCAGTGGAAGCACACCTTGCGCAGACCGTTGCGGCGCGCCAGCTCGAGCAGCGCGAACATATGGTCGATATGCGAGTGTACGCCGCCATCGGACAGCAGGCCGAAAATATGCAGGGTGGAGTTAAACCACTTGCACTGGTTGATCGCGCTCATGAGCGCCTCGTTGGTGAAAAAGTCGCCGTCCTGGATGGCCTTGGTGATGCGGGTCAGCTCCTGATAGACGATACGGCCCGCGCCGATGTTGGTGTGGCCGACCTCGGAGTTGCCCATCTGCCCGTCCGGCAGACCGACATCCAGGCCGGAGGCGCCGATATACGTCATCGGGTTTTCCGCAAAGATCTTGTCCAGGTTGGGGGTGTTCGCGGCCTCGATCGCGTTGCCGCCCTTTTCGTCGCGGTGGCCGAAACCATCCATGATGATCAGCGCGGTCGGCTTTTTCGGGCCGGAGGCTTTCTTTGCCGCCGTTTTGCGGGCCGCGGGCTTCTTAGCCGCCGGCTTTTTTGCCGTGGTCTTCTTCTCCGCAGCGGCTGCGGCCGTCTTTCTCACCGCCGGCTTTTTCGCTGCGGCCTTTTCCGCGACAGGCGCCGTTTCCGCAGCCTCCTTGGCGGAGGAAACTTCTTTTTTCATAGCTAAAGCTCCTTTGGCAGAAGTGGGACGAAAGGGGACAACGATCGATATCGATGCCCCCCTCCGCGGTAACGGCGGGGGGAAGCAGCCGCTTCCCGCGCCGTATTCCTTATCTTATTGATTGGCTGCTTCCACGATGGTCGCGAAATCAGCGCTCTTCAGGGAGGCGCCGCCGATCAGGCCGCCGTCAACGTCGGGCTGGGCCAGCAGCTCGGCCGCGTTCTTGGCGTTCATCGAGCCGCCGTACTGGATGGTGATGCCGCGGGCCGCGCGCGCGCCGTACTTCTCGCGCAGGCAGTCGCGGATCGCGCCGCAGACCTCGCCCGCCTGCTCGGCGGTAGCGGTCTTGCCGGTGCCGATCGCCCAGATCGGCTCGTAAGCGATGACAACCTTTTTGATATCCTCAACAGCAACGCCCTGCAGGGCAATCTTGATCTGCTTGCGGATAACCTCCATGGTCACGTCCTGCTCGCGCTCGGTGAGCGACTCGCCGACGCACAGGATCGGGCGCAGGCCGTTCTCCAGCGCGACGAGGACCTTCTTGTTGCAGGCTTCGTCGGTCTCGTTGAAGTACTGGCGGCGCTCGGAGTGGCCGATGATCACATACTTCACGCCCAGCTCCTTGAGCATATCGGCGGAAATCTCGCCGGTGAACGCGCCGGACTTCTCAAAATGCATATTCTCCGCGCCAATGGCGATCTTGGAGCCCTTGGCAGCCTTTACTGCGACCTGAATATCGGTAAACGGCACGCAAAGAACCATCTCACACCACTTGGTCTTGGAAAGCAGCGGCTTCATCTCCTCGATGAGCGCCTTGGCTTCCGCCGGCGTCTTGTTCATTTTCCAGTTGCCGGCAATGATGGTCTTACGGTATCTGCGATTCATGTTGGTTTTACCCCTTTCAAATTTCGGACGGCGGATCCGTCCTGATCGGTTATGTATTTATACGGGGCATCGCGCGAACGCCCCGGTATAAGCACATTTCCGCACCGCACACATCCCATGCGCAGCGCGCATTTTCCACAGGAAAGCGCCGGCCCGCGGCGCCCTCCGCAAAAACCCGCGGCAGGCGCGTGGGTTTTCACATTACCCCTTTCGGCTGGGGGCGCTTACTTATCCAGCAGGCAGGCGATGCCCGGCAGCTCCAGCCCCTCCAGGAACTCCAGCGAAGCGCCGCCGCCGGTGGAGATGTGGGTCATCTTGTCCGCAAAGCCGAGCTTTTCAACCGCCGCCGCGGAGTCGCCGCCGCCGATGATGGAAACCGCGCCGGACGCCGCGATCGCCGCCGCAACCGCCTTGGTGCCGGCCGCAAAGGTATCGAACTCGAATACGCCCATCGGGCCGTTCCAAACAACCGTGCCAGCGTTCTTCACCGCGTCCGAGAACAGCTCGACGGTCTTGGGGCCGATGTCCATGCCCATCATGTTGTCCGGCAGCTGGCCGGCCTCGTAAACAACCGGCTCCGCGTCCGCGCCGAAGTGATCGCCGCAAACGGTGTCGATCGGCAGCAGGAGCTTGACGCCCTTATCCTCCGCCTTCTTAATCAGGCCGAGCGCGAGGTCGAGCTTATCCTCCTCGCACAGCGAGGTGCCGATCTTGCCGCCCTGCGCCTTGGAGAAGGTATAGGCCATGCCGCCGCCGATGATGACGGTATCGCACTTATCGATCAGGTTGTTGATGACGTTGATCTTGTCGGAAACCTTCGCGCCGCCCAGGATGGCGACGAACGGACGGGCCGGATCGGAAAGCGCCTTGCCCATGATGGAGATTTCCTTGTTGATCAGGAAGCCGCACACGGCCGGCAGGTAATCCGCGATGCCGGCGGTGGAGGCATGGGCGCGGTGCGAGGTGCCGAACGCGTCGTTGACATAGATCTCGGCCATATCGGCAAACGCCTTGGCAAGCGCCGGATCATTCTTGGTTTCGCCCTTTTCAAAGCGGACGTTCTCCAGCAGGATGGCTTCGCCCGGCTTGACCGCCGCGGCCAGCCGGTTGGCGTCCTCGCCGACAACGTCCTTCGCCAGCTTGACGTCGATGCTGAGCAGCTCGCTCAGGCGCGCCGCGACCGGCGCCAGCGAATACTTCATATTGACCTCGCCCTTCGGACGGCCGAGATGCGAGCAAAGGATAACAGCCGCGTTGTGGTCCAGCAGGTACTTGATCGTCTCCAGGGACGCACGGATGCGCTTGTCATCGGTGATATTGCCGTTTTCGTCCTGCGGGACGTTGAAATCGCAGCGAACGATGACCTTTTTGCCATTTACGTCGATGTCTTCGACACTCTTTTTGTTGTACTGCATAAAATATACCTCTCCTTAAGATATAAAATATTGCGACACGGATCAAAATCGCGGCGTTCTCTAAAAGAATTCCGCTTCCAAGACCAAATTATACTCGTTTTTCCGGTATCCCGCAAGCAAATTTACGAAAAACCTTACATTTTGGCAATCTTTTAGAGGATTTTTGCGTTTTGCCGCAAAATATTGTGAAATATTAAACAATATGCCCAATCCGGTTCAGTTTCGGGCCTGTCCGTAAAACGCGACCGCCAGGGCCTGCGGGCCGGTATTCGTGATGACCGAGGGGCCGATCGGGCTGCGGCAGACCTGTTTGAAGCCGATTTCCGTCAGCAGGCGCTTTTCCAGCTCGTCGATGCGCTCCGCGGGTACGTCGCCGTACAGCAGGAGCACGGTCTGCTTTTCCGGCTGCTGTACGCGGCCGGACACCTTTTTAATCAGGCCCGACACCAGCGCTTTTTCCCCGCGCACCTTGTCGCATACCGTAACCGCGCCGTCGTACACATGGCTGATCGGCTTGAGCCCGAGCGCTTCCCCGACAAACGCCGCGCCGCCCGAAATGCGGCCCGACCGCTTGAGGTGCGCCAGGCTGTACACGCCCAGATACGCCTCCACCCGCTTGAGCCGGCTGCGCACCACGCCCGCGATCGCCTCAAAGCTGTCTCCCTGGTCGCGCAGGCGGGCGGCCAGCACGACGATATGCCCGTAAATATAGGTGTAGGTCGCGGAGTCGATGATCTCGATCCGCATGCCGCTTCCATATTCCTCCTCAAACATTGAACGGGCGAGGCAGGCGGCCTGGCAGGTACCCGACCCTTTCCCGTTGATCAGCACGCCCAGCACATGGGTACAGCCGCGTTCATACGCGCGCCGGTAGGAATCCAGGAACTGCGCGGGCGAGACCATCGAAGTTACCGGAACCTCACGGCTGGTTTGCAGCAGCTTCCAGTACTCCTCGGCGGTGATGTCGTAATACTCGCGGAACGCGCGCCCCTCATGCGTCAGCGTGATCGGGACGACCTCTATCCCGTAGGCGTCCACCTGCGCCTGCGGGATATCCGCGGAAGAATCGGTCAGAATGTGTATCTTTTCCATAAACGCTCCCTCACTCCTGCGGGAAAGGCCCCGCCAGCCTCAGGTTTTCAAAGCCGGTCTGCCGCAACGCCTCGAACACGATCACGGCGACCGAGTTGGACAGGTTCAAGCTGCGCGCGCCCTCGCGCATGGGGATGCGCACGCACCGCTCCGGATGGGCGGCGAGCAGGCTTTCCGGCAGCCCCTTTGTCTCCTTGCCGAACAGCAGGTAATCCCCGTCCCGATACGCCGCCTCGTGATAGGCGTGCGGCGCTTTGGTCGTGGCGTAAAAATAACGCCCGCCCGGGTTTCGGTCAAAGAACTCATCCAGGTTTTTATACATGCGGACGTCGAGCAGGTGCCAGTAATCCAGGCCCGCGCGCTTCATCCGCTTATCGTCGATCGCAAAGCCGAGCGGCTCGACCAGATGCAGTACGCAGCCCGTCGCCGCGCAGGTGCGGGCGATGTTGCCCGTGTTCTGCGGGATCTCCGGCTCGACCAGAACAATATGCAGCATGGCACTCCCTCATAAAAAACAAACTACCTTTTTATTGTATGGGATGCACCGGTTTTTTTCAAGCAGTTTACCTGTTTTTCTGCAAAAATTATCCCCCGATCCGAAAGATCGGGGGATAAACCGCCACGTTATTCCATTTCCGCGTATACGCCGTAGATATAACCCTGCTCTGCGGCCTGCTCGTCGGTGAGCACCTCGCCGGTGGGCTGCGGGCCGCTCTCATCGTCCGGATACCATACGCCCAGCTTGCCGGTGCGCAGTGTGAGCGTCTGGGTGTCGCTCGTGCCGTCCGTGAAGGTGACGGTGACCGTCAGCTTCGCGCCGTCGAACTCGTCCACGCGGGCGTGCCATGCGTCGCGCAGGTCGGCATCGTCCGCCATATCGACCGACTGGGGCTCGCCCCAGAAGCCGTAGCTCACATTCGCGTCATAGTCCGCGACAAAGCCGTTCTCCACGCGGTAGCTGGCATCCACCCACCACTGGTTTTTTTCCGGTCCCCCCTGCACCATGATGTCGTCCGCGTCCGCCGTGGGCGCAAACTCTCCCATCATGATCGCCTGTACGTCGGCCTCGGTGATCTCCAACCGCTCGGTCCGGTACAGGCCGCCCTGATCGACCGAGGCGCTGACCGTTTCGATATTATCGCCGGTCACCTTGAACAGACAGCCGCTGAAAAAGCCCTTGGTGGGACTGTCCGCACCCCCGCCAGCGATATCAAACACGATCTTGCTGTCCTTCGGCGCAATAGTTTCGCCCGTGTCCGCGGCATAGGCCACGATGCCGAACGAGTTGGCCACCAGCCCGGCGACCGCCTCGTCCGCGCTCTGCCCGCCCTGCATCCGCCACAGGGCCGAGCCGCCCAGCGCCACGCCGAACGCACACGCCGTCGCCAAAATGCGCTTTACCATGCCGAAGCTGCGGCGCGGCGCCGGCGCCAGGTGCTGCGGCGCGGCCTGCCCCTCCCTGCGGCGCTCCTCACGCGCGGCCGCCAGGGTACGCTGCTTCAGCGCCTCCGGCGCTTTTATGTTTTTCATCTGTTCCCATTCGTTCCGGTTGTTCTTCTTCATCGTCCATTCCCTCCAGATCCAGTTTGAGTTGTTTGCGCGCCCGATGGAGCCGCGTGCGCACGGTTGCCGGCCTGCATCCGACCAGCGGCGCGATTTCTTCCGTCCCGTAGCCCTCTACATAGTGCAGGTGTATCACGGTCCGCAGTTCATCCGGCAGCCGTGCGACCGCATGCCACAGGTCGGCGTGGTCGGTATCCTCCGGCGCGGCCGCGTCCGGCGCGGCTTCGAGCGGCGCGGTGCGGCGGAACCACGCCGAACGGCGCAGGTCGCTGCACCGGTTGAGCGTGACCCGAATCAGCCAGGCCTTCAAATGCTCCTCATCCCGAAAATCGGTCGTGTCGCGCAGCAGCCGGAGAAACACCTCCTGATAAACGTCCTCCGCATCCGCGCGGCTTCCCAGGCGGCACAGCGCCAGCCGGTAAACGGCGTCGCCGCAGGCTTCCATCGCCTCGCACAGGAATGCGTCGGAGCGCAGCTTTGTCTGCATGGTGTTCTCTCCTCCTTTCTGTAAACAACACGTCCCCAAGCAGGGAATTGTTCTCTACCATTATAGCAGATTTCAAAAAAAAGACGGGATGGTAAATCCATCCCGTCTTTTCCCGTTGTCTTTTTCCCCGCCGCGCGGCGGACAATTTTATACCAGGCTTCCGTCCCCTGGCGCCCGCTTATTCCGCGAAGTAGGCGCGCGTCTGCCGCACATTCTCCTCGATCGCCGCGCGCAGCGCTTCCGCCGACGCAAACTGCTTTTCCGGCCGCAGGAACTTATGCAGCTCCACATGGATCATCCGGCCGTACAGGTCGCCCGCGAAATCCAGCAGGTGCGGCTCGATGGTCGGCGTGCCGCTGTCCAGGAACGTGGGCTTGACGCCGATATTGGTCGCCGCGATGTGGCTTTCCCCGCCCACCAGCACGCGCGTCGCATAAACGCCGTACGGCGGCAGCGCCATCTCGCCCGGCAGACGCAGGTTGACGGTCGGCACGCCCAGCACACTCGTTCCTACCTTGCGGCCATGCTCGACCACGCCGGTCACGGTATACGGATGGCCGAGAAAACGCGCGGCTGTTTCCATATCGCCCTGGGAAATGAGCTGGCGGATATAGGTGGAGGACACCACGATGCCGTCCATCTTGACGTCATCGATGCAGTCGTAGCCGATGCCGGCCTTTTCGCATTCCTCCGCCATGCCGGCGGCGTTGCCCCGCCCCTTGTAACCGAAGCGGTTGTTCCTGCCGGAAATGATCCAGGCTGCGTGGAACTGCTCGATCAGCACCTTATGGATAAAGTCGCGCCAGTCCATATGCTGCATCTTCTCGTCAAAATGGATGAAGATCACCTCGTCCACGCCGCCGAGCTTTTTGATCTCCTCCCGTCGGTAGGCGTCCGCCGTAATCAGCGGCACCTGGCGCCCCAGCACAACCGAATCCGGATGGACGTCGAACGTGCATACCGCGCTCACGCCGCCGATCTGCCTGGCGCGCTCCACCGCGCGCTCCATCAGCGCCCGATGCCCCAGATGCACCCCGTCGAAATACCCCAGCGCGATCGCGCGCGGCTTTTGAAATTCTTGCATGGGAAACCCTCCCTGAAAAAGCGGCCGCTGCCGGCCCGCGTTTTTTCATCCAAAATTTTTATAGACAAACAGGCCCAGCCCGCCTTTATCGAGCGTCCTTACCTGGCCGAGCATCAAAAAACGCGCCCCGTGGTACACGCGGCACAGCGCGCCCGCCGTTTCGGGCATCCCCTGCGCCATGCGCGGGAATACCACCGCGCCGCGCGTGATGCGTTCCGCGCCCTCGTCCGTCAGCCGCACGGCCGGCTGCAGGGGAAACAGGCTGTCGGTCGGCAGCAAAAGCGCCTGCGCCGTGCCATCCGCCGCCGCGCGCTCGACCTGGCTGAAGCCGCGGCACTCCCGCAGCGTATAGGCGCCCGATCGGGTGCGCGTCAGGCTGTGCATGACCGCCAGCGTACCGAGCGCTTCGCCCAGGTCGTTGATGAGCGTGCGCACATAAGTACCCTTGCTGACCGTCAGCCGCAGCATGCCCTTCTGGGCGTGCTCGTCAAACTCCAGCAGCTCGATCGCGTGGACGGTGATGTCGCGCGCCGGACGCTCGACCGCTTTCCCCCTGCGGGCCAGGTCATACAGCTTCTGCCCGTTCACCTTGACCGCCGAATACATGGGCGGCACCTGCTTCTGCGGCCCGAGGAAGCGGCCCGCCGCCTGCTCGACCGCGTCCCGCGCAGCGCGGCGGCCGCTGACCTGCAGCGTCCCGCCGGTCACATCCTGCGTGTCCGTATTATAGCCGAGCGTGAAGCCCGCGATATATTCCTTATCCTGCGCGGCCGCGAAATCCGCCGCCCTGGTCGCACCGCCGACGAACACCGGCAGCACGCCGGTCGCCAGCGGGTCGAGCGTGCCGCCGTGACCGATCCTGCGCGTGTGCAGGATGCCGCGCAGCTTGGCCACCACGTCGTGCGAGGTAAAGCCCTGCGGCTTATCCATCAGCAGGATGCCGTTCAGCTCACTGTTTGGCATGGAACTGCTCCCTCGCGGCGGTCAGGATGGCGGCTTTCGCCTCCTCCATGCCGCAGTCCAGGCTTGCGCCGGCCGCGCGGATATGGCCGCCGCCGCCGCACTTTTTGCAGATCGCCGCGGCGTCCATCTCCTTGGTCGTGCGGACGGACGCCTTGACCGTCCCGTTTCGGTTTTCGGTCAGCGTAATGCCGATCTGCACGCCCTCGATCTGCCGCGTGAGCGAGGCGATCGAATCCAGGTCGTCCATATCCGCGCCCGTGCGGTCGATATCCGCGCGCCACAGCAGCGCAACCGCGACCGCGCCGTCCTCAAAGAACTCCATCGTATCGAACACAATGCGTTCCATCTGGAAGCGCGGCATGGATTTGGTTTCAAACAGCACGCGGTTGATCTCGCCCCCGTCGATCCCCGCGGTCAGGCAGGCCGCCGCGACCGCGTGGGTATGCGCGGTCGTGTTGGAAAACTTGAAGCAGCCCGTATCCGTGGACACGCCGATGTAGATGCATTCCGCGATCTCCCTGGTGAGCCGCACGCCCAGCGCGGCCAGCACATCGTACAGCACCTCGGCGCAGCCGCCCGCGTCCGGACGGATCAGGTTTTTGGCGCCGAAGCCCGAATTTGAGCGGTGGTGGTCGATCACCAGATCGACCTTTCCCTTGTACTGCTCCGCCGTATCCGGAAACAGCTTTTCCTCCGCGATATCGACGGATACGATATACGCAGGGTTAAAACCGCTCGCCGGATAACAAGGTGCAATCAGCGGTGCATACCGCCTGGTGATCTCCGGATTCTCCAGAATATACGCAGTCTTGCCGAGCTGCCGCAGCCCGCGGCACAACGCCCCCGCGCAGCCGGCGGTATCGCCGTCCGGACGGCGGTGCGTCAGGATCAGGATGTTGTCCGCGCCCTGCAGCGCCGCGGCGGCGCCCGCAACGTCCACGGTCATGCGCGGTCCTCCTCCCCGAGCTTACCCTCGCTTTTCAGCTCGTGCAGCAATTCCGAGATATGCGCGCCATGCGTGATCGAGTTGTCCAGCTCAAACACCAGCTCGGGCGCATAACGGAGCTGTACCTTATGCCCGACCTCGCGCCGCAGCCAGCCCGCGGCGGATTTCAGGCCCTTCATGACCTCCTTCGCCTGCTGCTCGCTGCCAAGCACGGAAATAAAGCACTTGGCATAGCGCAGGTCGCTTGTGACCTCACAGTGTACGACCGAAACCAGCCCGTTCTGCACCCGTGGGTCCTTGACCGAGCGGATCGCCTCAGCCAGCGCCTTGCGCACCTCTTCCGAAATGCGGTCGATTCGTGTAGACATGGTGTAACGTCCTCCTTTGCCTGAGGATGAATGGAAAAATGGAGCATGGAAAATGAAGCTGCCCCTTACGGCTTCGGCTCCATTCTCCATCGTCCCTTTTCAATTATCTTACGGTTTGACCTCTTCCATGACGAAGCATTCGATTACGTCATTTTCCTTGATGTCGTTATAGTTTTCGATGCTCATGCCGCATTCATACCCGGAAGCAACTTCCTTGACGTCGTCCTTGAAGCGCTTGAGGGTGTTCAGGTGGCCCTCGTGGAATACGATGCCGTCGCGCACCACGCGCACCTCAGCGTTGCGCTGGATCTTGCCATCCTGCACATAGCAGCCCGCGACAGCGCCCGCGCCCGTGATCTTGAACACCTGGCGCACCTCGGCATGGCCGAGTACAACTTCCTTGAACTTGGGTTCGAGCATGCCCTTCATAGCCTGCTCCATCTCCTCGATCGCGTCGTAAATAACGCGGTACATGCGCATATCCACGCCCTGCTGCGCGGCGGAATCGGTCGCCGTGCGGTCCGGACGGACGTTGAAGCCGACGATAATCGCGCCGGACGCCGCGGCCAGCATCACGTCGGACTCGTTGATCGCGCCGACCGCGCCGTGGATGACCTTGACGCGGACCTCGTCGTTCGACAGCTTCTCCAGCGACGAGCGGATCGCCTCGACCGAGCCCTGCACGTCGGCCTTGACGATGATGTTCAGCTCCTTCATCTCGCCCTCCTGGATAGAGGCGAACAGGTTGTCGAGCGTGACCTTGTGGAACTGCTTGTTGCGCTCTTCCTTTTCCTTATCCTTACGCTGCTCGACCAGCTCGCGCGCCATCTTCTCGTCGTCCACCGCGTCGAAGATGTCGCCCGCGCCCGGCACCTCGGCCAGGCCGATGATCTCGACCGGCACGGAGGGGCCGGCCTCCTGAATCCGCTTCCCGTCGTCGTTGGTCATGGCGCGTACACGGCCGACCGCCGTACCCGCGATGACCGTATCGCCCGTGTGCAGCGTGCCGTTCTGTACGAGCAGCGTTGCGACCGGACCGCGGCCCTTGTCGAGCTTGGCTTCGATGACCGTGCCGTGCGCCTTGCGGTTGGGGTTGGCCTTGAGGTCCGCGACCTCCGCGGTCAGAAGCACCATCTCGAGCAGGTTTTCGATGCCCTGGCCGAACTTGGCGGAAATATTGCACACGATCGTGTCGCCGCCCCACTCCTCGGGTACGATCTCATATTCGGTGAGCTGCTGGAGCACACGGTCCGGATTGGCGCCCTGCTTATCGATCTTGTTGACCGCCACGATGATCGGCACATTCGCCGCCTTGGCGTGGTTGATCGCCTCGATGGTCTGCGGCATCACGCCGTCGTCCGCCGCCACGACCAGAATGGCAATATCGGTCACCTGCGCGCCGCGGGCGCGCATGGAGGTGAACGCCGCGTGGCCTGGGGTGTCCAGGAAGGTGATCGGCTTGCCGTCCACCGCGACGCGGTACGCGCCGATATGCTGGGTGATGCCGCCGGCCTCGCCCTCGGTCACCTTGGTCTTGCGGATGGCGTCGAGCAGCGAGGTCTTGCCGTGGTCAACGTGACCCATCACGACCACAACCGGATCGCGCGGCACGAGATCCTCCTCGCGGTCCTCGCTCTCGTCAAACAGCCGTTCCTCGATGGTAATATGGACCTCTTTTTCGACCTTGCAGCCCATTTCCTCCGCCACGATCGCCGCGGTATCAAAGTCGATGATCTCCGAAATGGACGCCATCACGCCCAGCTTGATCAGGCCCTTGATTACATCCGCCGCGGTGCGCTTCATGCGGCTGGCCAGCTCGCCGACCGAGATCTCGTCCGGTATCATAACCTTGACCGGTATCTTCTTGAGGGCCGCCATCTGCTGCTGGCGCTGGAGGCGCTTCATCTTCTCCTGCTCCTCCTGCCGGCGCTTATTGCCGAACGGCTTGGCGCGCTGGTCGGCCTTTTTGGTCAGCTTCTGCTTCTTCTGGCCGCGGGACTCCATGCGCTCCGCCTTGGCGTCCACCAGCTTGTCGATACGCTCGTCATATTTATCCAGGTTGACGTCGCCCGCGCCGCGGGTATCGATGCGGTGTACCTGCTTGACCTTGGTCGAAGCGGCGGGCGCGGCCTTGCTTTCCTCTTTCTTTCCCGCCTCCGGCTTGGCAGACGCCGGCTGCTGGGCAGCCTGCGGCTGTCTGACGGGCTTCTCCTCCGCTTTCGGCCGGTCGCCGGACGGGGCTGCGGCGGCCTGCCGCGCCGCCATCTGCGCGTTCAGAGTTTCCTCCATGTTGTTCACCTGATGGTGCTGCGTCATATACTCGAAAATGATGGACAGTTCCTGATCGCTCAGCACCTGCATATGGTTTTTCGGGGTGGTGCAGTATTGGGTCAGGATCTCGGTGATCTCCTTTGTGGAGGCGCCAAAATCCTTTGCGACCTCATGCACCCGATATTTATTCTCTATTGCCATGGGCAACTCCTCCTATACACTGTTCTTCGATGCAGCCGTACAGGCTGCATCGAGAGGGACGCACCGCGCACCGCGCGGATGCGTCCAAGGCTGCGCAAAGTTCCGACACGCGAAACTTTGCTCTGCTCTGGTATCGCATGCACCGGCAAAACTGGTGCATGCGATGGCAAACGCCGCTCTGCGGGTTTTGCCTATTAGAATACGCGCTTTGCGCGTGGGTTTTTGTTCGCTTTGCGCGGGGCGCTGCCTGCGCGGCGCGGCGGCTGTGCCGCCGGTTCCGCCGCCTGAGGCTGCGAGGCGCGGTCGCGGGGCTTCTTTTTGCCCCGCCGCGACTGGATGCGCACGTTTTTTTCCGCAAGCTGCGTGGATACGTCCGCATAGCCGCTATCCTGCGCCGCGAGCCGCTGCACCGCCGCGGACGCCAGACCGATATCGGTCACCGCGCATACCGCGCAGCCGCCCTTGCCGATCGCCGCGCCCAGCGTCTGCTTATCCGCCGGCAGGACGAGGAACGGCACATTTGCGCGTTCGGCATAAAACGCGGCCTTCTTCGCCGTGCTCTCGCCGGCATCCGATGCAGCCATCACGCAGCGCGCCTTTTTCTCCATGCAGGCCTCGCGCACCAGCTCGTCGCCGAACGCCAGCTTGCCGGCGCGCCGCGCCAGCCCCAGCATCCGGAGGACGGGATCATTCATCATGCGCGCCCTCCTCCATCTGCTTTTCCAGCGCGCTGTACACGTCCTCCGGCACCTCGACCGAAAGCGCGCGTTCGATCGCGCGGCTCTTGCGCGCTTTTTTCAGGCACTCCGGCCTGCCGCACAGATAGGCGCCGCGCCCCGGCGCTTTTCCCCTGAAGTCCAGCGAAAGCGCGCCCTCCGGCGAGCGCACCACGCGGATCAGCTCGCGTTTGGGGAACATTTCGCGGCAGCCGAGACATTGCCGCATGGGGACCTTTTTCTGTACCATATTCTGCCGCACCCCCGTTTTGTTATTCGCCCTGTGATTCCGGAGCGATGTCGATCTTGCAGCCGGTCAGCTTGGCGGCGAGGCGGGCGTTCTGCCCCTCCTTACCGATGGCGAGCGAAAGCTGGTCGTCCGGCACGATCACGCGGCAGGACTTGCTATCCGCCTGCACAGACGCGGAGATCACGTCCGCGGGGGCGAGCGCTGCGGAAACGAACTGCGCCGTATCCTCGCTCCACTTGATGATATCAATTTTTTCGCCGTTCAGCTCGCCCGTGATGTTGGCGACGCGCGCGCCGCGCGTACCCACGCATGCGCCGATCGGATCGACGTTCTCGTCGTGCGATGTAACCGCGATCTTGGTGCGGTTGCCCGCTTCACGCGCGATCGACTTGACCTCAACCACGCCGGAATGGATTTCCGGCACCTCAAGCTCAAACAGGCGCTTGACCAGGCCCGGGTGTGTGCGCGATACCACGACCTGCGGGCCGCGCGTGCCGCGGCGCACTTCGATCAGGTATACCTTGACGCGCTGCCCTTCGGCAAGCTGCTCCCCGCGCACCTGCTCGGAAGCGGCCAGGACTGCTTCGCTCTTTTCGCCGCCCGAAACCACGTCCAGATACGCGTTGCCCGAGCGGGGATCGATACGGGCGATCACGCCGGTCAGGATCTCATGCTCCTTGCTCTCAAACTCCGAGATCACCATGCCGCGCTCCGCTTCGCGGATGCCCTGGATAATGACCTGCTTGGCGGTCTGCGCCGCGATGCGGCCGAACGACTTGGTCGGGATGTCGATATCGATGATATCGCCCACCATGGGATTGTTCTTGTACTCGGCCGCCTCTTCGAGCGTGATCTCCTCATACGGCTCATAGAGGTCCTCCGCCTTGACGACTGTTTTGCGCACATACATGCGGATGGTCTTTTTATCCCGATCCGGTTCAACGAACACATTGTCCGTCATCCCGTCGTTGTCGCGCTTGTAAGCAGTAATCAAAGCCTGGCCCACGCGGTCGAGCATGTAATCGACCGGTATCCCCTTTTCCTTTTCGAGCTGCTCCAGCGCGTCAAAAAATTCTGCGTTCACCATTTTTTCCGGTTCATCTCCTTAAATTTCAACCGCAAGTCGCACCGCGGCTATATCTTTGGGTTCATAAACAGTCTGCTGCCCGCCGCTCTCCAGCGTCACACAGCCGTCATCATAGGCAACGAGGATGCCTTCCGTCTGCTTTGCGCCGTTTACCGGCTTATAAAAGCCAAGCTCGACCGGATGGCCGATAAACGCCGCGAAATGCTCCGGCCGCTTGAGCCGTCTCGACAGCCCCGCCGAGGAAACGCACAGCGTATAGGACGGCATATCGTCGAATTCCTTTTCATCCAGCATGGGGTCGAGCGCGCGCGAGACCTGCTCGCACTGGTCGATCTGCACGCCCTCCGGATGATCGACGGTCACGGTCAGCATATACCGGCCGCCCTCCTTTTCAAATTCCACGTCCCACAGGGAAACGCCGGCCTGTTCGCACAGGGGCTTTACCAGCTCTTCCACACGGGCGACGATCTGCTTTGCCTGCAAAGCCGTCCCTCCTTTTCCGATTTTCCTCAAGCAAAGCGTAAGGAGTGGCTTTCGCCACTCCTTACGGTTACTTCTTACTTAACGACAGTAGTATAGCACGAAATCCCGCACATTGCAAGGGGTTTCTGTGTTTTTCTTTTCTGTTTGAAGATATTTCGGCGATACATTCCGCACGAAAGCAAAAAGAAAAAGGTTATCCAGTAAGCACGCTACTGGATAACCTTTTTGCGTCATCTTCCTGTTTTCAGGTGAGCCGTTATCTTACTTAACCAGCTCGATGATCGCCATTTCCGCTGCGTCGCCGCGGCGCGGGCCGGTCTTGATGATGCGGGTATAGCCGCCGTTACGGCTTGCATACTCCGGCGCGATTTCAGAGAACAGCTTTGCAACAACAGCTTCCTTGGTGATGAAAGCCATCGCCTGACGGCGGGAAGCGAGCGTGTTCTTCTTGCCGAGGGTAATCATCTTTTCGGTCAGCGGGCCGACTTCCTTGGCGCGGGCAACGGTGGTCTCAACCCTGCCGTTTTCCAGCAGGTAGGTCACCATCGCGCGCAGCATGGCCATACGGTGGTCGGTAGGACGGCCGAGCTTGCGATTGTTAGCCATTCGTGTTTACCTCCAAAATAAAGTAAAGGCGGCGGCGCGGCTTTTCGTGCCGCCGCATTATCGGTCTTTCTTATTCGTCGGACTTGGCGAGCGACAGGCCCATGGCCTCCAGCTTGCCGATGACCTCTTCCAGCGACTTGCGGCCCAGGTTGCGGACCTTCATCATGTCCTCTTCCGAGGTGTTGATCAGATCCTCCACCGTGTTGATGCCCGCGCGCTTGAGGCAGTTGAACGAACGCACCGAGAAGTCAAGCTCCTCAATGGTCATTTCAAGCACCTTATCGTGCTGCGCTTCGGCCTTTTCAACAACCGTGGATTTGGAGCCGATCTCGTCGGACAGGTCGACGAACAGGTCGAGATGGTCGCGCAGCACCTTTGCGCCAAGCGAAACCGCGTCGCGCGCGGTGATGGTGCCGTCGGTCCAGATCTCGAGCGTGAGTTTATCATAGTCGGTCAGGTCGCGCACACGGGTGTTCTCCACCGTATAGTTGACCTTGTAAACTGGTGTGTAGATCGAATCCACCGGAATGACGCCGATGGAGGTCTGGTGCTGCTTGTTCTTCTCGGCCGGAACGTAGCCGCGGCCCGAAGTCAGCGTGATCTCCATGGACAGGCGCGCATCGCTCATCAGGGTAGCGATGTGCAGGTCGGGATTGAGGATCTCGACCTCGCCGTCAGCGTGGATGTCGCCAGCCTTTACCTCGCCCTCGCCGGCGGCCTCGATGTAGACCGTCTTGGGGCCGTCGCAGTGCAGCTTGGCGATGATGCCCTTGATGTTCAGCACGATCTCGGTCACGTCTTCCTTGACGCCCGGGATGGTGGAGAACTCATGCTGTACGCCGGCGATCTTGATGCTCGACGCGGCCGTACCCGGCAGCGACGAAAGCAGAATGCGGCGCAGGGAGTTGCCCAGCGTGGTGCCATATCCGCGCTCCAGCGGTTCCACGACGAATTTGCCGTAGGAGCCGTCTTCAGCGAGCTGTTCACAGTCAATACGCGGCTTTTCGATTTCGATCATTTGGTACCCTCCTTCACGTTGGTTGGAAACTCTAAGCGGAGCAGGCGGCGCAGGCGCCACGCACGCTCCAAAAGCGAGGGTCTGTTACTTCGAGTACAACTCGACGATGAGGTGCTCGGATACATCGTAATCGATGTCATCACGCGCCGGCATCGAAACGATCTTGCCCTCAAAGGAATCCTTGGCCTTGTCGATCCACTTGGGGCATTGCTTCTTGCCGTTCTCCTCCAGCAGGGTCTTGAACTTGGCGGAGCTGCGGGATTTCTCGCAGACCGCGACAACATCGCCCGGCTTGACCTGATAGGACGGGATGTTGACGCGCTTGCCGTTTACGGTGAAGTGCGCATGGTTGACGAGCTGGCGCGCCTCGCGGCGGGTGTTCGCAAAGCCCATGCGGAACACAACGTTATCCAGGCGGCGCTCAAGCTCCTGGAGCAGGATCTCACCGGTGATGCCCTGCTTGCGCTCGGCCTTCTCATAGTAAGCATGGAACTGCTTCTCGAGCACGCCGTAGATGAATTTTACCTTCTGCTTCTCGTTGAGCTGCATGCCGTACTCGGACTGCTTGCGGCGGGACTGCTTGGGCTGGCGCTTGGTGGACTTGGAGTAACCAAGTACCGCGGGGGAGAGACCAAGCGTTTTGCAGCGCTTGAGAACGGGCTGTGTATTCTTAGCCATTGATTGGTTTCCTCCTTATTATACTCTTCTGCGCTTGGGCGGACGGCAGCCGTTGTGCGGGATCGGGGTCACGTCCTTGATCATAGTGACCTCAAGCCCCGCGGCCTGCAGCGCGCGGATCGCAGCCTCGCGGCCGGAACCCGGTCCCTTAACGTAAACCTCAACCGTCTTCAGGCCGTGCTCCATCGCGGCGGCCGCGGCGGTCTCAGCCGCGGTCTGCGCGGCGAACGGGGTGGACTTACGCGAACCGCGGAAGCCCATTTCGCCGGAGGAAGCCCAGGAAATCGCGTTGCCGTTCAGGTCGGTAATGGTAACGATGGTGTTGTTGAAAGAGGAACGGATGTGAGCCGCGCCCTTTTCAATGTTCTTGCGCTCGCGGCGGCGCGTACGGGTCGCCGCGCCCTTTTTCTGCTGTACCTTAGCCATTTATACGTTCCCCTCCTTACTTCTTCTTGTTCGCAATGGTCTTCTTGGGACCCTTGCGGGTACGGGCGTTGGTCTTGGTGCGCTGACCGCGTACCGGCAGGCCGCGGCGGTGGCGCAGGCCGCGGTAGCAGCCGATTTCAACCAGACGCTTGATATTCAGGCCGATCTCGCGGCGCAGGTCGCCCTCGACGTTGTAGTCGCGGTCGATCACTTCACGCAGCTTGGCGGCTTCTTCTTCGGTCAGGTCCTTGACGCGGGTATCGGGATTGATACCGGTCTTGGCAAGGATTTCGTTGGACGTCTTGCGGCCAATGCCGAAGACGTAGGTCAGGCCGATCTCCACGCGCTTCTCGCGGGGAAGGTCAACACCGGCAATACGTGCCATACTTTATAAAACCTCCGATTTGTTTACACTGAGGCGTGTTGGCAAACACAGTGTAGGGACCGCCTCCGCCCCTGCAGCGCCGCGCGCCTGCGCGTGCTTGTCGTGTTCGCGTAAACCATCATCCCGCGCCATGACGCGCGGCAATTTATCCGAAAACGGGCAAAGCCCGATTTCCGTATCCTGCGCCCGCAGGCGCAATTCAATTGGCAGCCGCCACGCGGCTGCCGTAAAAAGTCCAACTCCGCCGGACTTTTTACACCCCGACTCAGGCGCCCTGGGCGCCGTCATTCGGGTATCGAAACTTGGTTTCTTCGGAACCAAGTTTCGTATATAGGGGACTTTTGAAGTCCCCTATAAGCGCGGTTACGCGCCTTTTAGCCCTGCTTCTGCTTGTGCTTCGGGTTCTGGCAGATAACCATGACCTTGCCCTTGCGGCGGATGATCTTGCACTTCTCGCAGATCGGCTTAACAGACGGTCTTACCTTCATGACATTTTACCTCCATCAAAAATTTTGGTGGGATGGGACACCGGAAAACCGGCGACCGCTGGCGCTCGGGTCACATACGCGCCTCCGCCCGCTTTATCATCGGAAACCGCCACGCGGTTTCCATCAAAAGCGCGGGCTCTGCCCGTGCTTTTGATTCCCCGACCCAGCCGCCTTGGGCGGCGTCATTCGGGTATCGAAACTTGGTTTCTGCGGAACCATGTTTCGTATATAGGGGACTTTTGAAGTCCCCTATAAGCAAGTTTACTTGCTTCGCCAGGTGATACGACCGCGGGTCAGGTCGTAGGGCGACATCTGAACGGTGACCTTGTCGCCGGGAAGAATGCGGATAAAGTTCATGCGGAGCTTGCCGGAAATATGCGCCAGTATCTTATGGCCGTTGGGCAGCTCCACCTGGAACATCGCGTTAGGCAGCGCCTCTATGACGGTACCTTCGAGTTCGATTACATCATCTTTTGCCATATATGTGTATTACCCTCCTCGGTCAATTTGCGTCCTCGTCCCCTGTCCAAAGGGAAAGGGCCTTGCGTATGTCGCTGTTGGTCAGGCGGCCGGACTCCAGCAGCTTGCGCGCCGTGCGCCCGTCGCTCGGTCCCTGGTAGCTCACATGCTTGCGGCGCTTGCGCTTGGGGCTTTCCGCCCTGCGCGCGCGCCCGTTTGCCAGCAGAAGAAAATCCCCCTCTTCCGCCATGACAAGCATGAGCCTGCCCTTGTCCCTGCCGGTCAGCGACAGCACGATATCGGCTGTGTGGGCCTCCACCATTACAACACCTCACCGTCGATGCTGGTCAGTATCTCCGGCTCGCCATCCGTAATGGCGATCGTGTTCTCATAGTGGGCGGACAGCTTCCCGTCTCTGGTTTTGACGGTCCAGCCGTCCGGCAGGACCTTGACGTCATACACACCCACATTGACCATGGGTTCCACTGCGATAGTCATACCACGCTGCAGCCGGATTCCATGGCCCGGATGGCCGAAATTCGGTACTTCGGGCGATTCGTGCAGGTTCTCCCCTACGCCGTGGCCGACGTAAGCGCGTACCACCGAAAAGCCGTTTTTCTCCACATAGGCCTGCACGGCCGCGGAGATATCGGAAACGCGGTAGCCCTCGCGGGCAAATTTGATACCCTCATAGAAGCTCTGCCGGGTCACTTCGATCAGGCGCATGGCCTCCTCAGACACCTCACCGCAGGGTACGGTGCAGGCGCAGTCGCCGTGGTAGCCGCCGATATAGGCGCCGACGTCCACTTTGACGATATCCCCCTCCCGCACCACATGATGCTTTGAGGGGATGCCGTGGATGACCTCGTCGTTGACCGATACGCAGGCGCTGCCCGGAAAGCCGCCGTAACCGAGGAATGAGGGCTTCGCGCCCGCGTCCTCGATCGTCTTGCGGACGATCCGGTCGATTTCGCCTGTCGTGACGCCGGGACGGACCGCGTCCGCCGCCGCTTTCCGCGCAAGCGCGGTAATGCGGCCGGCGACACGCATCCGTTCGAGCTCTTTTTCTGACTTCAAATGGATCATAGCTTACAGACCCAACGCCTGAACGGCGATCTGCTCCGTCTGGCGGATACCCTGCGTACCGTCGATGCTTTTGAGCTTGCCCTGCTTACCATAGTAATCCTTGAGCGGCTCGGTCTGCTCATGGTAGGTTGCCAAACGGTGCTGCACCACATCCGGCTTGTCATCCTTGCGGATGTGCAGCTTGTCGCCGCACACATCGCAGGTGTCCGCCTGTTTGGGCGGGTTGGCCTTGATGTGGTAGGACGCGCCGCACTTGAGGCAGACACGGCGGCCGGTCATACGGCCCTCGATCACCTCGTCCGGCACTTCCAGCGAAAGCGCGCAGTCGATCGTTGCGATCGTATCCAGCGCCTCCGCCTGCGGGATGGTGCGCGGGAACCCGTCCAGGATGAAGCCGTTTTTGCAATCCGGCTCGGCAATGCGCTCCTTGAGCATGCCGATCACGACTCCGTCCGGTACAAGCTGCCCGGCGTCCATAAACTGCTTGGCCGACTGGCCGAGCGGTGTGTTGTTCTTGATCGCTTCGCGCAGAATATTGCCGGTCGATACGCTCGGCACCCCCATCTTTTCCACAAGATAGGACGCAAGCGTGCCTTTGCCGGCGCCCGGAGCGCCCAGTAAAATCAGATTCACTTCAGTATGCCTCCAGCATTATTCCAAGAAGCCCTTGTGATGGCGCATGAGCATCTGTGCCTCCAGCTGCTTGACAGTATCAAGCGCAACGCCGACGACGATGATGACCGACGTGCCGCCCAGAGCCACATTGGAGAGGTTCGGGGAGATCGCGCCGACGATCAGCGGCAGGATCGCAACAATGCCCAGGAAGATCGCGCCCACAAAGGTGACCTTGCCGAGCGCCTTGGTGATAAAGTCGCTCGTCGGCTTGCCCGGACGGAAGCCCGGAATGAAGCCGCCGTTCTTCTTGAGGTTGTTGGAGATCTCGATCGGGTTGAACTGGATGGAAGCGTAGAAATACGCGAACGCAAGGATCAGCAGTCCGTATACGATGATATAGAACGGGTTGGACTGCGAGAACAGGTTCAATACATGCCAGCCGACCGTGCCGGCCGCCGGCTGCCAGAACATCGAAACGGTCTGGGGCAGCGACAGGATGGACGACGCGAAGATGATCGGCATAACGCCGGACGCGTTGACCTTGATCGGCAGGTGGGTGGACTGGCCGCCGTACATCTTGCGGCCGACCACGCGCTTGGCGTACTGCACCGGAATGCGGCGCTCCGCGTTGGACATGAACACGATGAACACGACAACGGCCAGGCCGATGACGATCATCAGCAGCGCGGAAATGATGCTGCCGCCGCCCTGCTTGAACAGGTTGTACAGCGTCCGGATCAGCGACGGGCCGCGGGAAACGATGCCCGCGAACAGGATGATCGAGATACCGTTGCCGATGCCGTTCTGGGTGATGTGCTCGCCCAGCCACATAATCAGCGCGGTACCCGCGGTGAACGTCAGGATGATCGCGGCCGCGGCAAGAACGCTCGTGTTGGACAGGAAGCCGTTGCCGCGCAGCAGCGCATAGTAGGAGAAGCCCTGCAGAAGGCCGAGGACAACCGCGACATAGCGGGTCCAGGAAGCGATCTTCTTGCGTCCCTCCTCGCCGCCTTCCTTGACCATGCGCTCAAGCGCGGGGATGGCGACGGTCAGCAGCTGCAGAATAATGGACGCGTTGATATAGGGCGTGATGGACATGGCGAAGATCGTCGCGTTGGACAGACCGCCGCCGGTGAACATATCAAGGTAACCGAGCATCGACCCCGCCACCTGCGACTGCTCAAAGTAGGTCGCCAGCAGCTCGGTGTTGATGAACGGCACGGGGATGCAGGAGCCAAAGCGGAAGATCAGCAGGATAAACAGCGTATACAGGATCTTCTTGCGCAGCTCCGGCATGTTCCAGGCGTTTTTAAGGGTTTGAAACACCTTAAATCACCTCGGCCTTTCCGCCTGCGGCTTCGATCTTCTCCTTTGCGGACGCCGAGAACGCCGCGGCCTTGACCGTCAGCTTCTTGGTGAGCGTACCGTTGCCAAGGATCTTGACGCCGTCGAGAGCATTCTTGACGATACCGGCCTCGCGCAGCGCTTCTGCGGTGACCTCGGTGCCATCTTCAAACTTCTCCAGAGCGGAAACATTGACCGGTGCGTAGGTGGTGCCGAAAATATTGTTGAAACCACGCTTCGGCAGGCGGCGCGCCAGAGGCATCTGGCCGCCTTCAAAGCCCGGGCGGACGCCGCCGCCGGAACGAGCCCACTGGCCCTTGTGACCGCGGCCCGCGGTCTTGCCGTTGCCGGAACCGGCGCCGCGGCCCTTGCGGTAAGCGGGCTTTACGGAACCTGCGGCAGGCGATAATTCGTGAAGCTTCATGGGTTACGCCTCCTCTACAACTTCGAGCAGGTAACCGATCTGCTTAACCTTGCCGCGCGTCTGCGCGTTGTCCGGCTGAACGGTTACATCGTTGATCTTCTTAAGCCCCAAAGAATGAGCGGTCGCAATGTGCTTATCCAAGCGGCCGACCAGGCTCTTTTTCAGGGTAATCTTCATGTTAGCCATTGTGAGTTACCCCTTTCTTACAGTTCTTCTACGGCTTTGCCGCGAACCGCCGCCACCTGGGCAGCGTCGCGCAGGCTCTTCAGGCCTTCCATCGTCGCGGTAACGACGTTCTGCGGGTTGTTGGAGCGCAGGCACTTGGTACGGATGTCCTTGATGCCGGCAGCCTCAACGACCGCACGGACCGCGCCGCCGGCGATAACGCCGGTACCGGGAGCGGCGGGCTTGAGCAGGACGCGGCCCGCGCCGAACTCGCCGATCACCTCATGCGGGATGGTGGTACCCTTCAGGGAAATCTTGACGAGGTTCTTCTTGGCGTCCTCGATGCCCTTGCGGATCGCGTCCGGAACTTCGGATGCCTTGCCCAGGCCGAAGCCGACCGTACCCTTGCCGTCGCCAACGACGACCAGCGCCGCAAACTTGAAGATACGGCCGCCCTTTACGGTCTTGGCAACGCGGTTGAGCGCTACGACGTTCTCGGAGAACTCGTCCTCGCGCTTATCGTTTCTATTAAACTGAGCCATGTTTTACCTCCTCCCGACTTAAAACTGCAGGCCGCCCTCACGGGCGCCCTCCGCGAGCTCCTTCACGCGGCCGTGGTACAGATAGCCGCCGCGGTCGAACACGACGTTCTCAATACCCTTGGCCTTGCAGCGCTCGGCAACCAGCATGCCAATCTTCTTGGCCGCTTCCTTGTTGCCGCCGTACTCGGTGAAGTCCTTCTCGGCAGTCGAGGCGGAGACTAAGGTGACACCGGCGACATCGTCGATGACCTGTGCATAAATATTCTTGGCAGAACGGTAAACGTCCAGACGCGGACGCTCGGCCGTGCCGCTGATCTTTGCGCGCACGCGCTTGTGGCGCTGCAGACGCGCCTTGTTGGAATCCTTCTTCGAAACCATTTTTCGCCTCTCCTTTCCTTACTTCTTCTTCGCGCCGGTCTTGCCTTCCTTGCGGCGGACATACTCGTCAGCGTAGCGGATGCCCTTGCCCTTGTAGGGCTCCGGCGGACGCTTCTCGCGGACTTCCGCGGCAAACTGGCCGACCTTCTGCTTGTCAGGACCGGAGATGATGATCGTGTTCGGGTTCGGAACGTCGATCGTGATACCGTCGGTCTCGCTCATCGTAACCTGGTGCGAGTAGCCGAGGTTCATAACCAGATCCTTGCCCTGCTTGGCGACACGGTAGCCAACGCCCTGCACGCTCAGCTCCTTTTTGAAGCCGTCGGTCACGCCCACCACCATGTTGTGGATCAGGCTGCGGGTCAGGCCGTGCAGCGCGCGGTTCTGCTTGTCGTCGTTCGGACGAGTGACGAGGATTTCATTTCCCTCCACCGCAACATTCATGTTCGGATGGATTTCGCGGGTAAGGGTTGCCTTTGCGCCCTTCACCGTTACGACGTGGCCGTCGATCTTGACCTCCACACCGGACGGGATGGCAATCGGCATTCTACCAATTCGAGACATATTTTATACCTCCCCTTACCATACAAATGCGAGAACTTCGCCGCCGACGTTCAGCTCGCGGGCCTTCTTGTCGGTCATGACGCCTCTCGACGTGGAAATGATGGCAATGCCGAGGCCGCGGAGCACCTTGGGAAGCTCCTGTGCGCCGGCATAGACACGCAGGCCGGGCTTGGATACGCGCTTGAGGCCGGAGATGGCCTTCTGGCGGCCGTCCACATACTTGAGCGTGATGCGGATGATGCCCTGCGTGTTGCCCTCGAGCGTCTCAAAAGACTTGATATAGCCTTCGTCGAGCAGGATCTGGGCAATTGCCTTCTTCATTTTGGACGCGGGTACGTCCACGCTGGCATGACGAGCATTGCCGGCGTTGCGGATACGGGTCAGCATATCCGCGATGGGATCAGTGATCTGCATAAATGCTCTCCTTTTCAAGAAGTTTGGGGGTAGTGCAGCAATCGGAGCGGGGCTGGGTTGGGTCCCCTCTTGATTGGCCTGTTTGCCTCCCACTTTTCTTTACACTGCCTGTGGCCCTTCCACGGACAGCGGCCGGGGAAACTGTTTTTTATAACAGCCGATAAGCCCGCAAAGCGGGCTATCGACTAATTATAGCATGTTTTTGAACGTTCTGACAAGCAACAAAGTGCATATTTTTATCAAACATTCAGCTTTCGTTCCCGTCAAAACGCAATAAAAGTGTCTTTGCCGACAAAATACGGCAAAGTCTGCAAAAAAGCGGGCGCATGGCGCGCCCGCTTTCGCAATCTTCTCGCGCGAAAGCGCGCAGTAGGATAGAAAACAGAAGCAGGCTTCTGTTTTCATCAAAAGTCAGGGCATAAACCTGACTTTTGATCGGCACAAGGCTTACCAGGAAGCCTTGCGCACGCCCGGGATCTGGCCCTTGTAGGCCAGCTCACGGAAGCAGATACGGCAGATGCCGAAATCACGCAGGTACGCGTGCGGGCGGCCGCAGATCTTGCAGCGGTTGTAAGCGCGGGTAGAGAACTTCGGCTTCGCCTGCTGCTTGAGGATCATCGACTTCTTAGCCATTTATCATTCTCCTCCCTTACTTCTCAAACGGAGCGCCCATCAGCGTGAGCAGCTCTTTCGCTTCTTCGTCGGTCTGCGCGGTGGTGCAGATAACGATATCCATGCCGCGGACCTTGTCGATCTGGTCGTAGGAGATCTCCGGGAAGATCAGCTGTTCCTTGAGGCCCAGGGCATAGTTGCCGCGGCCGTCGAACGCGTCGCCGTTGATGCCGCGGAAGTCGCGCACGCGCGGCAGCGCAACATTGAACAGGCGGTCCAGGAACTCCCACATACGGTCATGGCGCAGAGTGACCTTAACGCCTACCGGCATGCCCTCGCGGAGCTTGAAGTTCGCGACCGACTTCTTGGCGTGGGTCACGACCGGCTTCTGGCCGGTAATCGCAGCGATGTCGCGGACAACGGACTCGATGACCTTGGCGTTGCCGTTGGCCTCCTTGCCGCAGCCGACGTTGACGACGATCTTGTCGATCGTCGGGATCTGCATCGTGCTCTTGTACTGGAACTTCTTCATCAGAGCAGGCGCAACGTCCGCAGTATATTTCGCTTTCATATTCGGAACCATTTATTGCAACCTCCTCTTCTTACAGCGTCTCGCCGCAGTGCTTGCACACCGTCAGCTTCGCGCCGTTCTCGGCAAACTTGTGCGCAACACGGGTCGGCTTGTTGCACTTCGGACAAACGCGCATGACCTTGCAGGCACGCAGCGCGCCCTCGCGCTCGATGATGCCGCCGGTCTCGCCCTGGCGGCGGGGCTTGGTGTGGCACTTGATCATGTTCACACCCTCGATCACGACCATACCCTTTTTCGGGTTTACGGACAGAACCTTGCCGCGCTTGCCCTTTTCCTTGCCGGAAAGAACGACTGCGGTGTCGCCCGTCTTTACATGCAAATTATTCATTTGTTGGCGACCTCCTTACAGTACTTCCGGAGCAAGCGACAGGATCTTCATATAGTCCTTGTCGCGCAGCTCACGCGCGACAGGCCCGAAGATACGGGTGCCGCGGGGGTTTTTATCGTCACGGATGATAACGCCGGCGTTCTCGTCAAAGCGGATGTAGCTGCCATCCGCGCGGCGCAGGCCCTTTACGGTGCGGACGATCACAGCCTTGACCACGTCGCCCTTCTTCACGCCGCCGCCCGGGGTGCATTTGCGCACCGAGCAGACGACTACGTCACCGATATTGCCGTACTTGCGTGCGGAGCCGCCGAGAACACGGATTACCTTCAGTTCCTTCGCGCCGCTGTTGTCAGCCGCGCGCAGAAAAGTTTCCTGCTGAACCATGTGCTCTCCTCCTTACTTTGCCTTCTCGATGATCTCGACCAGGCGCCAGCGCTTATCCTTGGACAGCGGGCGGGTCTCCATCACCTTTACCTTGTCGCCGATGCCGCACTCGTTGTTCTCGTCGTGCGCTTTCAGCTTATAGGTGTGCGGAATAACCTTCTTATACAGAGGATGCGCTACGCGATCCTCGATTGCGACGACAATGGTCTTGTCCATCTTGTCGGAAACGACCTTGCCGACTCGCGTTTTGCGTAATGCTCTTTCGCTCAATTCGTTTCCCTCCCTTTACGCCTTCTCCGCGAGCTGCTTCTCACGGATTACGGTGTTGACGCGCGCAATGTCGCGCTTGACCTCGGTGATCTTGTTGGTATTGTCGAGCTGATTGGTAGCGAGCTGAAGACGGAGGTTGAAGAGGTCCTTCTTCAGGTCGCCAAGCTTTGCGGCGAGCTCCTCGGCCGTCAGTTCTCTGATCTCAGATGCCTTCATCATGCTTCACCGCCATTCTTGGTCTCACGGGCAACGAACTTGGTCTTGCACGGCAGCTTGTGGCTGGCCAGACGCAGCGCTTCGCGGGCAACTTCCTCGGAAACGCCGGCGATCTCGAACAGCACGCGGCCGGGCTTGACGACAGCGACCCAGTACTCGGGCGAGCCCTTACCGGAACCCATTCGGGTCTCGGCCGGCTTCTCGGTCACGGGCTTGTCGGGGAAAATCTTGATCCATACCTGACCGCCGCGCTTGGTGTAGCGGGTCATGGCGATACGGGCGGCCTCGATCTGGTTCGAGGTGATCCAACACGGCTCAGTGGCCTGCAGGCCGTACTCGCCGTTGGATACGAAGTTGCCGCGCATGGCCTTGCCCTTGAGGCGGCCACGATGCACGCGACGGTATTTCACTCTCTTGGGGAGCAGCATTAGCGGTTGCCTCCTTCCTGGCGGGGCGCGCGGCGCTCGCCGTTACCACGGTTGAAGTCGCGGCGGCCGCCACGGCGGTCGTCACGGCCACCGCGACGCTCGCGGCGCTCGAAAGCGGGCTTGGGAGCCTCGATCGAACGGCCCAGACGCGGACCGCCGTGGAGGACCTCACCCTTGTAGATCCAAACCTTTACGCCGATGCGGCCATAGGTGGTCGCGGCCTCGGCAAAGCCATAGTCGATATCCGCGCGCAGGGTCTGCAGCGGGATGGTGCCTTCATGATAGTGCTCGGTGCGGGCGATTTCCGCGCCGCCCAGACGGCCGCCGCAGGAAACCTTGATGCCCTTGGCGCCCATGCGCATGGCACGGCCCATGGACTGCTTCATCGCGCGGCGGAAGCCGATGCGCTTCTCAAGCTGCGCGGCGATGTTCTCCGCGACCAGGGTCGCGTTGGTGTCCGGATTCTTGATCTCGATGATCGAGCAGCGGACCTTCTTGCCGTACTTGCGGGTCAGCTCTTCCTCGAGCTTCTTGATATCCTCGCCGCCGCGGCCGACAACCATGCCGGGACGCGCGCACTGGATCATGATTTTGATCTCGTCGTTCTTGCGCTCGATTTCGATCGCCGGAACGCCTGCGTCGTACAGACGCTTCTTCAGTTCCTTACGGATATTGTAGTCTTCCACGAGGAGGTCGCCGAACACATTGTCCTTAGCGAACCAACGGGAATCCCAATTCTTGATAACGCCGACACGGAGACCGTTCGGATTTACTTTCTGGCCCATTGATTACCCTCCCTTATTCTTTCTCGCCAAGAACCAGCGTGATGTGCGAGGTTCTCTTGAGGATTCTGAACGCACGGCCCTGGGCGCGCGGCATCACGCGCTTCATGATCGGGCCGGGACCGACGTGTACTTCCTTGACGTACAGCTTGTCGGTGTTCATGTGATGGTTGTTCTCCGCGTTGGCAACCGCGCTCTTGAGGAGCTTTTCCATCGGCTCGCAGGCCGCCTTGGGGGTATTCATGATAATGGCCATCGCCTCGCCCGCATCCTTGCCGCGGATCAGGTCGCAGATCAGCTTGATCTTACGCGGGGTCATGCGCACGTTGCGTACAATAGCTCTTGCTTCCATGTTTCCTTAACTCCTCCTTACTTGCCGTTATTGGAGGTCTTGCTGCCCGCGTGACCCTTGTAGGTACGGGTGGGAGCAAACTCGCCCAGCTTGTGACCAACCATATCCTCGGTGACATACACCGGAACATGCTTGCGGCCGTCATGCACCGCGAAGGTGTGGCCGACGAACTCGGGGAAGATCGTGGAAGCGCGGGACCAGGTCTTGAGGACCTTCTTCTCGCCCTTTTCATTCATTTCAACGACTCTTTTGATAAGCTCAGGAGCCACAAAAGGGCCTTTCTTGACACTTCTGCCCATATTACGTTAACTCCTTTCTTACTTGCCGTTACGACGACGCACGATCTGCTTATCCGTGCGGTGGTTCTTCTTACGGGTCTTGTAACCCATCGCCGGCTTGCCCCACGGGGTAACCGGAGACGGACGGCCGATCGGGCTCTTGCCCTCGCCGCCGCCGTGCGGGTGGTCGCACGGGTTCATAACAGAACCGCGGACGGTCGGGCGGATGCCCATGTGGCGGGTGCGGCCGGCCTTGCCGATCTGCACGTTGGCATGGTCGGAGTTGCCGACAACGCCGATCGTCGCCTTGCACTCGAGGCGGACGTAGCGCAGCTCGCCGGAGGGCAGACGGACCATCGCCTTACCGTTCTCCTTTGCCATCAGCTGCGCGCCGACGCCGGCAGAACGGACCAGCTGCGCGCCCTTGCCGGGATACAGCTCGATGTTGTGGATCATGGTACCAACCGGAATGAACTCAACCGGCAGGCAGTTGCCGGGCTTGATGTCGGCATCCTTGGAGGAAACGACCTTGTCGCCGATCGAGAGGCCGTCCGGCGCGAGGATATAGGCCTTTTCGCCGTCCTCATACTGGACGAGCGCGATATTGGCCGAGCGGTTCGGGTCGTACTCGAGCGTCATGACGGTCGCCGGCATATCCAGCTTCTGACGCTTGAAGTCGATGATGCGGTACTTTTTCTTGTTGCCGCCGCCGATGTGGCGGACGGTGATGCGGCCATAGCTGTTGCGGCCGGCGGTCTTCTTGACCTTTTCGAGAAGGCTCTTCTCGGGCTTCACCTTGGACAGGCCCTTGTAGGACAGCACAGTCATATTTCTGCGCGAGGGCGTCGTCGGGTTGAAAGTCTTGATAGCCATTTGGATTTTCAACTCCTTAATAACTCTGTATCTTATCGGGGTGGCATCCCCATACACACGCGAACCAGGTCCGCGTCATTTCATCGCGCCGCGGCGGCGCGTCCTCGCCCGCTGCGCGGACGAGAGGGCGTATCGTGAAAAGTTTGTTCGGAGCTTTTCACGCAATATAGGGGGACGGAGTCCCTCCTATCCGCTTTTACATCATGTTCTCGAAGATCTCGATCTTCTTGGAGTCAGGGGTCAGGGTGACGACCGCCTTCTTGACGTCCGGACGCTTGCCGACGTGGACGCCCATGCGCTTCCACTTGCCCGGCAGCTTGATGGTGTTGACCTTCATGACCTTGACGCCGAAGATCTGCTCTACGGCCTTCTTGATCTCGATCTTGCCGGCGTCGGCAGCGACCTCAAAGGTGTACTTGTTGTCCTGCAGGCCTTCCATCGAACGCTCGGTGATAACCGGCTTCTTGATAATGTCGTAAGCGAACTTCATTATGCGTACACCTCCTGGAGCTTCTCGACCGCCGCCTTGTCGATGATGAACTTGTCGGCGTTGAGGATTTCATATACGTTGAGGGTGGACGCGATCGTCGTGCGGACGCCCGGGATGTTGGCCGCGGACTTGACGACGTTCGTGCGGACCTCAGGGGTGACGACCAGGCTCTTGCCGGTAGCCTCAACAGACTTGAGGAAGCCCGCGAAGCTCTTGGTCTTGATCTCGCCCATATCCAGCCCGTCGATCACGATGATCTCGCCGGCAGCCGCCTTGGCGGACAGGGCGGAGAGCATGGCCAGGCGCTTGGTCTTCTTGGTCAGGCTGTAATTGTAGGAACGCGGCTTGGGGCCGAGCGCGATACCGCCGTGCGTCCACTGCGGAGAGCGGATCGAACCCTGACGCGCGCGGCCGGTACCCTTCTGGCGCCACGGCTTGATGCCGCCGCCGCGGACCTCGGCGCGGGTCAGCGTGGACTGCGTACCCTGGCGCTGGTTGGCCAGGTAATTCTTGACCGCTGCGTGTACAACCGCCATGTTGGGCTCGATGCCGAATACGGCCTCGTTAAGCTCCATCTCGCCGGTCTTCTTGCCGGTCATATCAAAAACTGCTACTGTAGGCATTCGTTGCTCCTCCTTCCCTTACTTTCTCGCGGAAGCCTTCTGCGGGTTCTTGCTGACGCCAGCCTCGCCCTTGGCAACCTTGTTGTTCTTGACGGTGTTCTTGAGCACTACGATGCCGCCCTTGGGACCCGGAACCGCGCCGCAAACGGCGATCAGGTTAAGCTCCGCGTCAACCTTGACAACGTCCAGGTTCTGAACGGTGACCTGCTCGGCGCCCAAGTGGCCGGGCATCATTTTGCCCTTCATGATCTTGGACGGGTCGGAGCACGCGCCCATGGAACCCTGATGACGGTGCATCGGGCCGGCGCCGTGGCTCATCGGGGAGCGGCCCGCGTTGAAGCGCTTGATAACGCCCGCGTAGCCCTTACCCTTGGAAGTGCCGGTCACGTCGACATAGTCGCCTTCCGCGAACATGTCGGCCTTGACCACATCGCCAAGCTGGAAAGTGGAGCAGTCCGCGAAGCGGAACTCCTTGAGATACTTCTTCAGAGACTCGCCCGCCTTCTTCAGGTGGCCCTTCTCCGGCTTGTTGAGCTTGCGCTCCTTGATATCCTCAAAACCGAACTGAACCGCGTTGTAGCCGTCCTTTTCCTCGGTCTTGAGCTGGGTGACGACGCAGGGGCCTGCCTCGATCACCGTGCAGGGGATGACCTTGCCGTCAGCGTTGAAGATCTGGGTCATGCCGACCTTCTTGCCGATGATTGCTTTCTGCAGCATAGTGTTTTTCCTCCTTAAAGGTTATTGGTTGACGGCATTTGGCCGCCAACATGACCTCGCCGCGCGTATCGCGGCAGGGCTTCAAGCGCGCGGTGGGTTAATCCGCCCGCCTGTTGACAATGGAAAATGGAGAAGCCCGCGAAGCCGCAGCTTCGCGTTTCAATCCCCCACAAAAGTCCGGCTTTGCCGGGCTTTTGTTCCGCTGCTTCGGGACGCGTGTCCCGAACCGCGCTTGCCGTGCAAGCGCGAGGGGGTTATCCGAAACGGTTTCTCCGGAACCGTTTCGGTATCCAAGGGGGACTGGTCCCCCTTGGAGGTTTTACAGCTTTACCTCAAACTCCACGCCCGCCGGCAGGTCGAGGGTGGTCAGCGCCTCGATAGTGGCCTGGTTCGGGTTGATGATGTCGATCAGGCGCTTGTGGGTGCGGCGCTCGAACTGCTCGCGGGAATCCTTGTACTTGTGTACCGCGCGCAGGATGGTGACGATCTGCTTCTCGGTCGGCAGCGGGATCGGGCCGGAGACCTTCGCGCCGTTGCGCTTGGCGGTCTCGATGATCTTCTCCGCGGACTGGTCGATCAGCTCGTGGTCGTACGCCTTGAGACGAATGCGGATCTTCTGTGCGTTTGCCATTTTGGTTTTCCTCCTCGTATGTGTGCCATACATTAAATAATGTTTTGACTCGCTACGGAGAGAAACTGCAACCCCGCCGTGCGTATCACGGTCGGGCATGAAAATAACCGGGCGCACTGATAGTGTAACGATCCGGTCACAATAAGAAACGTAAGTGGTTCAGGCCATCGGCTTTGCGGCGCACGCGCCGCAAGTCCCGAATTTACGCAGGAACATTGCGTTTTTGCCTGGAGGCGCTCTGTCCTCTCGGCTGATAGCAGTTATCTCAACCGCCCGATTGTCGGACCTACTCCGCCGAAGTTACCTGCGCAGGGCAGCAATCTCCGGCATCATCGCGTTTTACCCGCTTTTGCAGGTGCCTTTATAGATTACTACAAGCATTTCCCAAAGTCAAGCGTTTGAACAAAATTTCTGCAATTTTTTTGTGAAAGCCTCCAAAATTGCATCCCTGCGGCCGCAGGCACAAAAAATGGCGGCCGCGCCGCCATTTTCCGTATTTCCTCCCTTTTCCGCAGCCGCCTTATCCGACGGCCGCGATCAGGAGCCAGCTTTCCGCTTTGCTGTCCAGCGTCAGCCCCAGTCCTTCGTACGCGGAAACCGCAAAGCCCGCTTCCTCCAGCGCCTTAAAGGTGTCCTGGATCGTGTCCATACTGTTGTCCAGCAGGAAATAAGATACCGTTTCATCCGTGGAGAGCAGCTCCCCGCCGATATCCGGCAGCTCGCCCGTGCCGCTTGCCAGGTAGCAGTGCGCCACGCTTACGCCGCTCAGCGCTTCCGGCAGAGAAAAGGCTTCCGTCTCGCCGCCGGCCTGCATCACTGCCGGCCCCGAATCCCGCGGCTCGACTGCGCCGCCGCCCGCCGGCGCGGCCGTGTCCACATGATCCCCGCCGTCCTTTCCGGCCGGATTCTCCGCTCCGCTTTCCGGAACGCTGTATGATTCCGTCGCCGCCGATTCCGCCGGCGGAGCGCCGCCGGCGTCTGCCGACGCATCCGCCGCCTTCTCCTCCGTCGCCAGCGCCGCCTGGTCCGCAGCGTCCTCGATCGCCGTCCGCGCGTCGCCGTTCATGTCCAGGCCCTCCGTGACGCCTGCCGCCGTGGAGGCGTTCGAGGCGTTGACGCCCGCGCCCATGTTCACCATGCCGAACACCTGCCCCACGCCGCCGCCCAGAACCGCCAGCACGACGACCGCCGCCGCCGCGACCATGGTGAATACCGGCAGCCTGCGCGCCGGCTTTTCCGGCTGCACGACCCGCAGCTTCGCCTCCTGCTCCACGCGCTGCATGATCTTTTCGTGCAGCCCGTCCGGAAGCGCCGCTTCGGTCGAAAACAACGCGTGCATCTGCTCCAAATCCTGTTTCAGCGCGGCGCACGAGGGGCATTCCGCCAGATGCGCCTCCAGCTTTTCCCGTTCGGAATCGGTCAGCGTACCGTCAATGCTGTTTGAGCAGAGCTGCTCATAATATTCCTTATCACTCATGCGTCCCCGCCTCCTTCCGATTCATTAGACGCGGTAGACGGCAAAAGGTTCCCCCGCCGCAGCAAAACCGTGCGCAGCGCAAGCCGCGCGCGCGACAGGCGCGATTTGACCGTTCCCTCGCTGATCTCCAGCACCTCTGCGATCTCGGTGTAGCTCAGGCCGGATACGTCGCGCAGCAATACGATCTGGCGGTGCTCGCCGCTCACTTCGTCCAGCGCAGCGGCCAGCTCGCGCCCAAGCTCGCTGTTCTCCAGATGCTCCTCCGGCGTGGGGGCGGTATCCGGTATCGGGCGCTCCGCGTCGTCCTCTCCCACAAGCGGCTGGGTCTGCGGCTGCGCATGCTTGTGCCGCGCGAAATCGACGCACAGGTTCATCGTGATCCGGAACAGCCAGGTGGAAAGCCCGCTGTCCCCCCGAAAGGACTCGATCGACCGCCACGCGCGCAGGAACACCTCCTGCACGATATCCGCCGCGTCCTCCGGCGAGCCGGCCGAACGCAGGGCGACTGCGTAAACGCGCTTTTCATACAGCCGCACCAGCTCCTCAAACGCCGCCACCTCGCCGCGGCGCGCTCTCGCCAGCAAATGTTTTTCGTCCATGGGCTCCCGCCCCCTTCCTGATGTCAGGCTCCGTCACGCCTGCACAGCGCGCTTGAGCTCCTCGGCCAGCGGATAAAGTTCTTCCAGCCGTTCCAGCGCGCAAATGCGTGTTTTGAAGGCCTTGAGCCCGCTCTGCCGTTTTAGATAGCAGTTTACATGGCGGCGCGCCTCCAGCATGGCGACGCGCTCCCCCTTTTGCTCCGCCGCCAGCTCGATCTGCCGCACCGCGGTATCGATCCGCTCCGCAAACGGCGGCAGCGGCGGGCAGACGCCGGTTTCCAGCAGCGCGTTCGCACGCTCGAAAATCCACGGGTCGCCCAGCGCGCCGCGGCCGATCATCACCATATCCGCACCGGTATGCCGCAGGATGCGGACCACGTCCTCCGGTTCGGCCACATCGCCGTTGGCGATGACCGGTATGGAAACCGCCTCCCGAACCGCGCGGATCGCGTCCCAATCCGCCGTGCCGCTGTACTGCTGCGCGCGCGTCCGCCCGTGTACCGTGACCGCCGCCGCGCCGGACCGCTCGGCCATGCGGGCGAAGTCCACGCAGCACACGCTCATCTCGTCCCATCCCTTGCGGAACTTGACCGTGACCGGCACATCGACCGCACTGACGACCGCTTCGATCACGCGCGCCGCCAGCGCGGGGTCGCGCATGAGCGCAGCCCCGTCCCCGTTGTTCGCGATTTTGGGCGCGGGGCAGCCCATATTGATATCGATGATATCGCAGCCGGACACCGCGCGCGCAATCCGCGCGCCCTCGGCCATGGTTTCCGGCTCATGCCCGAATATCTGCGCCGCGGCCGGATGCTCGTCTGCCGCCAGCGACAAAAGCGCGGGCGTTTTCTTATCCTGATAGCAAAGCGCCTTGGTGGAAACCATCTCGGTCACGGTAAGCGCCGCGCCGTGTTCCCGACAGATCTGCCGGAACGCGCGGTCGGTCACTCCGGCCATCGGCGCCAGAACCAGGCGCCCGTCGAGCGTAACAGAACCGATTTGCATGTCTCTCCCCCACTGCGCATAATTTGACGCAGTATATTTTATCACAAGCCCCCACTGAATGCAAATTGCAAAGTGGTGACAAAACAAAAAACCCCCTTTCGGGAGTTTTTACAGCATGGATAATATTTTTTCGCTGAAGAAATAGCCGAACGAGATCAGCGCGGTGTTCCACGCCGCAATGCCGATCGCGGACCAGCCGACGAACCACTTGACCGGCATCCGGATCAGCCCCGCCGGAATGGAAACAATGGTGCGCAAAACCGGAATGATACGGCAGAACGCCAGGCCGCGCCCGTGCTGCGCGTCAATATACGCATGGCACCTTTTGACAAAGGAGCGGAATTTCTCGCTTTTGCCGAACAGCTTTTCCATGATCGGCTCGCCGCCCCAGTAGCACAGGCCGTAAATCACCAGGCTGCCGAGGAGGCCGAATACCACGCTCAGCGCGATCGTCAGCACCAGGGACAGCTCGCTCTGCGCGATTAGCACCCCAATGGATGGCATGATTACCCCCGCTGGAAAGCCGGGCAGGTTCATATATTCGCAAAAGATCACCGCACAGATCAGGATCAACCCGTACTGGTGGAAAAGGTCAAAAAACACCTCGGCCGTCATACGCCCGCTCACTCTCCAACGCTTGATTAAGCATAGTATAACAAGCGGCCCCTGCCAAAACAAGTGACAGAGGCCGCAATTTTCAATCTATTTACAAACGGACCGCCGAAGCGGCCCGTTTCCGCGCCCGTCCGCTTATGCCGGCTCGAATTCCTCCTTGCCGACCGCGCACAGCGGGCATACCCAGTCCTCCGGCAGATCCGCGAACGCGGTACCCGGCGCAACGCCGTTATCCGGATCGCCCTCGGCGGGGTCATATATATAACCGCAGATCTTGCAAACATACTTTGTCATTTTATGAGCTCCTTTATCTTTTCAAATTTATCATTAATTAGCAGTCTTTATATTATTAATTGTCTGCCGCAAAAATACCCAATAATCCGGCGTATTTTTCAGCGGTTCTGACCGATTTGTCAGGCCAGCAGCCAAATCACCGACCAGGCCGCGCTCGCAAGCACACAGCCCGCTGCAAAAGCGCAGGCGATCTGCCAGAATGCAAAGCGCCGTTTATAGCGCGCGGAGCGTCCCGCCGCATACCCGTTTGCAATCCTGCACGCTTCGCGCACCACATCGCCGCGCGGAACCGTGTAATCCCGCACCAGAAAAATCGCCTGTTCGAATAAGCCGTGCGCATCCGGCTGCACGACCACCACGCGCCGGCTCACGCCCTTGACCATGGTAAATCCCTCCCTTTTGCAGCAAGTATGCCCAAAAGGGAGGGATTTAACCATATCCCGCCGTATTTTTACATCTGCGTCCGCTTTTGTCTCACAGCCGTTCTATGCGCATCACCAGCGCGGTCCGGTCGTCGTCATGCCCGCGCCCCTTCGCTTCGGTCACCAGGCGGGCTGCCAGCTCCTTCGGGCTTTCTCCCGCATGGCGGACCAGCAGCTCGCGCACCCAGCCGTCATCCAGCCCATCCGAAATCCCGTCGGACAGCATGATGTACAGGTCGCCATGCCCCAGGCGCAGCGGCACCGGCTCGCCCAGCGCGTCCTCTTCCGCCAGGCCGACCGGCAGCGCCTTGCCGGAAAGCATGGTCCACTGACCGCCCGCGCGCAGATAGGAGGGCGCGGCCCCGCATTTGAGGCTTTCCGCCTTCCCGCTGAACAGGTCGACGGTCAGCACGTCGAGCGTGACAAACCGCGTCCCGTCCGACCGCAGCCGCAGCGCGGGCGACACCGCTTTCAGCGCGTCCGCCGGCGCGATCCCCGCACGCAGGAACCGCTCCATCGAGGTGACCAGCATCCGGCTGTCCTGCGCCGCGGCCGCGCCCGAGCCCATCCCGTCCGCGAGCAGCAGGCAGGCCACGCCCGCATCGGTCAGGAAATAGCATCCGCTGTCTCCGGAAACCGCCGCGTCCTCCTTTTGCTGCCGCCCGATGCCGACAACCGCGCGGAACGGCGCGCGCTCACGCAGCACCAGATGCGGCCCCAGCTCGTCCTCCACCCGTTTGGGCTTTGTCAGCCCGACGCCCAGCAGCGCGGACAGGCCCGCGGAAAAGCCCTCGCCCTGCTCCAGCACATCCCGAATCCCGTCGCCGTACAGCTCCACCACCAGCCTGCCCTGCGCGTCCCGCACCACGCAGACCCGCTCGATCCATCCGAACGCGGCCGCGTACCGGCGCACCTGCTTCTCCATCACCGGCTGCGCGGCAACGTCCCGCGTCGCCTCCGCGCCAAGCTGACGGAGGATATCCGTAATGCCCGCGTACTGCCGGGCCAGCAGGCTTTGGTTTTCCTCCTGCTGCCGCCGAAGGCTCTGGCGCTCGCGGAGCGCAAACAGCGCGCTGTTGATCGCGCGCATCAGCTCGGGCAGATGCACGCAGCGCGACGCAAAATGGTACGGGAAGTCGGACAGCTCAGCCCTGCCCCGCTTGAGCATGGGCTGGGTCACGTCGTTGAGCGCGGAAAGCGTGGTCACATAGTCCCGCTGCCAGCACTGCGAGCAGAGGACGCAGTTTTTGCACACCCTGTCGCTCGCGCGGTCGAATACTGCCCGCACATTCTGGTCCCCCGCCGCTTTTCCCTCGGTCACGCCGTTGAGCATGGCCAGATACATTTCGTAAAACGCCTGCGCGGCCTCGGTTGCACACTTGCCCGCGGTCTGTCGCACCTGCTGCCGCGCGGACTCTCCCATCAGCGTGTCGGGCAGGAGCGTCTGCCGGAGCGCGTTCCACACCAGCGGCGGCATCGCGGCGAACAGCCCCACCGCGCAGACCTGCTCGATGACCAGCGGGATAAACAGCGCATGGTCCACGCCCAGCATCGCCGCGCAGACGCCGGAGGCAAGTGCGCAGACCGCGAACCACAGCCGCCCCTGGTCGCGGAACAGGCCGGCGATCAGCGCGCACAGACCGTAGCAGCAGGTGAACAGCGCGCCGTACCCGACCGCGAGATCCATGGCCGCGCCGAACGCCACGCCCGCCGCCGCGCCTGTTGTGGACCCGCCAAGGTAAGCCGCAGCCAGCGCCAGCAGCAGCGCCACGACCCGCGCGGGCGAGAACAGCCCGAACACCGTCAGGTCGGAGAGCGACAGCAGGACGGTTGCCGTTACCGCCAGCAGGGTGGCCGGCCGTTTCCAGTCGTTCTCCTCGCGCGGCGGGGCAAGCGCCCCGCCATAGACCCAGCAGGCGGCGAAGGTCAGCCCCTGCACGGCGATAAAGGTCAGGAGCGCCGCCGTGTCGAGCGCCGCGCCCGCGGGCAGGAACACAAAGGTACACGCCGCGCCGGACAGCGTCGCCACCGTGGGCGCGAACCAGCGCCGTTCCATGATGCGCAGCCCCGCGCACACGCTCATCACACACAGCACGAGCAGGGCCGCGGCGGCATACAGCCCGCTTTTGATCCCGCCGCCGAGCAGCATCGCGCCGAAAAACATGCCGCCGATCGCGCTCAGCCCCGCCCCGCGCGCCATCAGCGCGGAGGCCATCGCCAAACCAAAAGGGGCATAACCTCCGAGCACCGCGCCGCGCGTCAGCACCGCGCACAGCACAAACCGCTGCACGCCGGTCAGCAGCGTATGCAGGTGCTCCTCGTTCCAAAGCTGCGCCGCCCGCGCCGCGGCGCGCCCGATGAGCTGCGGCGCCGCTCTTTTTGTTTTCTGCTTGTCCATTTTCGTTATGCCTCCCTTGTTTTTCCAGTATATCCCAAACAATTTGCAGGCTTTGCCGGAAAATAAGAGGGGGAATAGTATTTTTGCGCATTTTATCCCTGCGGGGCGGAAAACAGGGCGCAAAAAAAGAGGGAGGAAAGACCGTTTCGGTCTTTCCTCCCTCTGCCGTCAGTCGTTACAGCGCCGCGGCGCGTCTGCAGTGGTCGACAAAGATATCCCCCACCGCGTCCAGCTCGCCCAGGCCATACAGATGGGTCTGCACCTGATAGCCCTCGCTTTCCAGGCGGCTCTTCCAGCTGTCCTCTCCCTCCCCTGCCAGGTCGTTGTGCGCATGGTCGCCCGCAACGATCATCAGCGGCGCAAGGTGAACCTGCGCGATCTCGCGCCGGTGCAGGCGGGACAGCACATAGTCGAGATGCGGGAAGCCCTCGACCGTGCCGACATACACGCGCTCCGCGCCGTGGTAGCGGAACGTGTTTTCCACCAGCGCGTACGCCGCGTTCGCCGGATGCGCGGAACCATGCCCCATAAAGAGATAGGCCTCGTCCCTGTCGAGCCGGGGCATGCGGGCGAGCAGGGCTTTGGTCAGGCGCAGGTAGTCGCCCGTCCCCCACAGCAGCGGGTCGCCCGCCAGCAGCTTCTCAAAGCGGCCGCAGAACGGCCGGAGCTGGCGCAGCATCTTTTCATATTCCTGTCCGAAAATGACATGCAGGCTTTGGCACCGCACCTCGTCGTAGCCCGCCGCCGCGAGCCGTTCCAACAGCTCCTCCGGCTGCGGGATATGCACGCCCGCCTCCCGCTCGATCCTGCGCGCCACCATCCCCGAGGTAAACGACCGGTAAAAATCATGCGTCGGGAACGCACGCCGCAGCCGCTCCTCCAGCTTTTCGATCGCGCGGCGCGCCTCCGGCCAGGCCGTGCCGAAGCTGACGACCACCAGCGCTTTTTTCCCCATCTTCAAAACCCCTCCCGTTCGATCAACTGGTACAGCAGCGCGTTGACGATGGCCGCCGCGACGTTCGAGCCGCCCTTCCGTCCCCGCGCGATGATATACGGCGTCTGTCCGCCGATAAAAAGCTCCTTTGCCTCGACCACGTTGACAAAGCCGACCGGCACGCCGATCACAAGCGCGGGCGACACCGCCCCCTCCGCGATCAGCTCGTGCAGCCGGATCAGCGCGGTCGGCGCATTCCCAACAGCGAAAATGAGCGGGCCGTCCAGCAGCGCAGCATGCTCCATCGAAACCGCCGCGCGCGTCACGCCACGCGCCCCGGCCTCGCGCGCCACGGCCCCATCCGCCATGTAGCAGACCGCCCGCCCGCCGAGCGCCTGCAACGCGGCCTTATTCACGCCCGCGAGCGCCATATTCGTATCGGTCACGACGGTCGCGCCCGAAGCCAGCGCTTCCCTGGCCTGTCCGACCGCGTCGGGCGAAAACGCGAGGCTGTCCGCGTAGTCGAAATCCGCCGTTGTGTGGATGACCCGCTTGACCACTTCGGACACCCCATCCGGAAACGTCCGCTCCCCCAGCTCGGCCGTGATAATGGCAAAGGAGCGTTTTTCGATATCCTGCGGCCGCATGTGTCCGTTCAAAATTCGATCCCCTCCCGCGCGGCCACGCCGCGGTCGAACGGATGGCGGCGGGCGGCCATCTCCGTGATATAATCGGCGCACGCACACAGCGCTTCCGAGGGGCTGCGGCCGGTCATCGCCACCTCTAATGTCTCCGGCCGGCCGTCCAGAAACGCCAGCACCGCCCGCTCCTCCAGGAAGCCGCAGGATACCGCCGCGCACACCTCGTCCAGCACGAGCAGGCGCGCGCCCTCGCGCACGGCAAAGCCCACCGCCGCCTCAAACATGCGGGATATCGCGCCGGCGGTCCGGCGCTTCTCCTCCTCCGTCATCTGGAAGGAGAATTTGCCCACCGGATTGGCCGCCAGCACGGTCACGTTTTTCAGCCCCGCCAACGCGCGGCACTCGCCCGATGTCCCGTCCTTCAAAAACTGCGCGAACACTACCCTGCCGCCATGCCCCGCGCACCGCACGGCCAGCCCGACCGCGGCGGTCGTTTTCCCTTTCCCCTCGCCGCAGTACAAGTGAATCAGTCCTTTCATCCGTTTCCCTCCAGTATCCGGTAAATATACTCCATATCCAGCGCCCGCCGCACGGTATCCGCCAGCAGGTCGTACTGTTCTTCCTTATATCGCGCCGTGTCGCAGGCCGTGTCCGCCAGCGTCACGCCTCTGCGCGCGGCCAGCGCCTGCACCAGCGCCTGCGCCGCGTCCGGCGCGTCGAACAGGCCGTGCAGGTAGGTGCCGTAAGCGCTGCCCGCCTGGCACCCGTCCCAGAACGCCGTCCCGTCCGCGCGCGTCAGCCGGATCAGCGGCAGGGCGTCCGCGTCCCGCGCGGTTTCGCCCATATGGATCTCATAACCGGACGCGCCCGCGCCCGATAAGCCGCGCAGCGCGCCCCCGACCGTGCCGAACGCGCCGCTTGCCTGCGCCGTGGTCTTGACCGGCCGGAACACGGTTTCCACCGGCAGCAGCCCCAGACCACGCATGGCGCCGCCGCCCTCGGTGTTTTCCGGATCGGATACGGCGCGCCCCATCATCTGATAGCCGCCGCACACGCCGAACACCGGCACGCCCGCCGCGTGCCGTTTGAGAAGCTGGGCTTCCATGCCGCTCTCACGCAGCCATTTCAGGTCCGCGAGCGTGGATTTGGTGCCGGGCAGCAGGATCAGGTCCGCGCCCTCAAGCTGCTCCGGCGCGGCGGCATAGCGCACGCCCACGCCCTCCATCCGTTCGAGCGGGGAGAAATCGGTAAAGTTGGACAGCCTCGGCAGCCGCACGACCGCGATATGCACCAGCGCAGCCTTTCCGCGCGCCTCCAGCCGCGCGGAAAGGCTGTCCTCATCGTCGA
Source organism: Agathobaculum sp. TL06 (assembly GCF_054658635.1). NCBI lineage: Bacteria > Bacillati > Bacillota > Clostridia > Eubacteriales > Butyricicoccaceae > Agathobaculum > Agathobaculum sp. TL06. The sequence goes on along the minus strand of NZ_BAAGGY010000011.1, from coordinate 49,038 downwards.
TATCGAACCGGCCATAGGGTACCACGCCGACGACCGGCTTGCCGGTCAGCCGTTCCAGTTGTGTCAGGCCCGGGCGCAGAAGCTCCACGTCGCCCCGAAATTTGTTGACGATCAGGCCCCTGACGCGCGCCTGTTCCTCCGCTTCGAGCAGCGCCACCGTACCGTACAGCGACGCGAACACGCCGCCGCGGTCGATGTCGCCCACCAGAAGCACCGGCGCGTCCACCAGCTTCGCCAGCCCCATGTTGACGATGTCGTCCTGCTTGAGGTTGATCTCCGCCGGACTGCCCGCGCCCTCGATCACAATGATATCGTACTCCGCGGCCAGGCTGTCGTAAGCGTCCCTGACGACCGGAAGCAGCGCCTTTTTCCTGCCCCAGTACTCGCGCGCCGTGCGGTTGCCGCGCGCCTCCCCCATGACGACCACCTGCGAACCGGTGTCGCTCGTCGGCTTGAGCAGGATGGGGTTCATCCGCACATCGGGCGGGATACCCGCCGCCTCGGCCTGCACCACCTGCGCGCGGCCCATCTCCTTCCCCTCCGCGGTGATAAAGGAGTTGAGCGCCATGTTCTGCGATTTGAACGGCGCGACGCGGTATCCGTCCTGCCGGAAGATGCGGCACAGCGCCGCGCACAGCAGGCTTTTGCCCGCGTTCGAGCAGGTACCCTGCACCATGATGCACCTTGCCATCAGCGCCCCTCCTTTCGTATTGCGTCCAGCGCGGCGAGCAGGCGCGCGGTATCGTCCCCGCTCCTGACCGCCGTGCGGTAATAGCCCGCGCCCAGGCCGCGGTAATTGGCGCAGTTCCGGATCAAAACGCCGCGCGCCGCGAGCTTTTCGTGCAGCGCCGCGTCCTCTGACCGGAACAACAGGAAATTCGCTTCGCCCGGGCAGACGGCCAGCCCGCGCGCCGCAAGCCCGCCGGACAGCCGCGCGCGTTCCTCCGCGATGCGCGCCGCGACCCGCGCGGCCCATTCCCGTTCGCCCGCCGCAGCCGCGGCGCACGCCTGCGCGACCGCCGACACGTTCCACGGCTGCCCCGCGCGGTACAGCGCTTCGATCAGGCCGGCGTCCGCGGTCATGCACCAGCCGAAGCGCACCCCCGGCACCGCGAACAGCTTGGTATACGCCCGCAGCAGAAGCAGATGCGGATTGTCCGCCAGCAGGCCTTTCAGCGTGTGCCGCGCCGCGTCCTGCAGGAAGTCCACAAAGCACTCGTCCACGATCAGGCGCGCGCCGACGTCCGCGCACCGCGCCGCGACGGCGCGCAGCAGCGCCGGCTCGACCGTGCGGCCGGTCGGGTTGTTGGGGTTGCACAGGTAGACCGCGTCGGTTTCAGGCGTGATATCGGATAAAATGCGCTCCGTGACCGCAAAGCCCTCCTCCTCGCGCAGATAATGGAAGCGGATATCCGCGCCCGCAAGCGTGCGCTCATACTCGGCGAACGCCGGTGCGGTGAGCAGCGCCCGTCGGGGGCGCAGCGCTGCCGCCAGGCGGTCGAGCACATCCGCCGCGCCGTTGCCGCAGTACAGGAAGCCGTCGGGGACGCCCTCGGCCGCGCCGATGGCGCGCCGCGCCGCACGGCAGAACGGGTCGGGGTAGCGCGCGCAGTCCTCTATCGCCCCGTGCATGGCCTGCCTGACCCGCTCCGGAATGCCGAACGGGCTGATATTCGCGGACAGCTCAAGCGGTTCGCCGCCGTACCGCTCGGCATAGGAATACACATCCCCGCCGTGTACATATTCCGGCATCGTCAGCCTCCTTTCCCTTATCCGAACGGCGGCCAGCCGGCGGTCAGCCGCACCGCCGCGCCGAGCGCCAGCGCCAGCGCCGACGCCGCTGTCATCAGATCCGCCGCGCGCAGGATATCGCTGCGGCTGACCTCCTTATCCGGATCGCCGAACGCCGCCTTTTTGACCGTTTTGCCAAAATAGCTCGCGTCCCCGCCCAGCCGGATATGCAGCGCGCCCGCGCAGGCCGCCTCGGTCTGTCCGGCGTTCGGGCTTTTGTGGCGGTTCCGGTCGCGCCGGAAAATGCGCAGCGCGTTGCGGTTGTCCATGCCGAGCATGCCCGTACCCGCGATCAGGCATACCGCCGCCAGCCGCGCGGGGATAAAATTGAATATATCGTCCATACGGGCGGAAAACTTGCCCAGATACTCGTATTGGTCACTGTGATAGCCGACCATGGAGTCCAGCGTGTTCACCGCCTTATACAGCAGGCCGAGCGGCGCGCCGCCGAGCAGCATATAGGCCAGTGGCGCAACCACGCCGTCGGTGGTGTTTTCCGCGATGGTCTCGACCGCAGCCTTGATGACGCCCTCCCGATCGAGCGCGCCGGTGTCGCGGCCGACATACATCGCGACCGCCTTGCGCCCCTCGTCCAGCGAGGCATCGAGCGCGGTATAAACGTGCCGCCCCGCGTCCGCCAGGCTTTTGCGCGCAAAAATCAGCCAGCAAAGCAGCGTCTCCGCGCCGAAGCCCAGCCAGAAGTGTACGCCCCGCAGCCAGCGCAGCAGGAAAAACGGCGCGGCAAAGCTCGCCCCGCACACCACGAGCCACAGCAGCACGCCCGCCGCGGTTTCGCCGCGCGGCGTTTGGGGGAACACCCGCCGCAGCACGCGCTCGCACCGCGTAATCAGCCGCCCGATCAGGCAAACGGGATGCAGGGCGCTGTTCGGGTCGCCCAGCACCCAGTCGAGCGCGAAGCCGAGCAGTACGACGCAGGTCAAATACATGGTCTCTCTCCTTTGATATATTGCGGCAGGCCCGCGGTCACGCGCACGACCGCGTCCGCCTCCGCCGCGAGCGCGCAGCACAGCCGGCCGGCCGCCTCGCGCCAGGCCTCGTCCGCGCGGTCCATCGGCACGACGCCGCAGCCGACCTCGTCGCAGGTCACGGCGCAGCCACGCAGCCCGCCGAGCAGCGTCATGGGGTCGCGCCCCGCGTCCATCTCGTCCCGCACGCGCGCGTGCAGGCCGGTGACCAGCGGCAGGTTCGGATACAGCCGTGCGGCCAGCGCGGCCTTGCCCTGATGCGCGCCGCCGATGAATAAAACCGTCACAGCACCATCCCTCCAAACGCGGCGCACGCCAGCGCCAGCAGCTCCGCAAGTGAAATATAAAAACCGGCAAGATCGCCCGTGATGCCGCCGAACACACGGCGGCTCATTTTCTCATGCAGCCCATACCACAGCAGCAGCACGAGCGCCAGCAGTCCCGCCGCCGGCACGCCCTGCGGCAAGCCGCGCACCAGCAGGCCGGCGGCCGTTACGAACGCCGCGAACTCAAGCAGCAGCGCGGCGGCGACCGCCTTTTTGTCGCTGTTTTCCGCAAAAATATGCGCAAGCCCCGTGTCCTTGGCGCAGGGCGAAAGCACGATCTTGCACCCGCCCAGCGTGCGCGCCAGCGCAAACCCCGCGCAGGCGAGCGGCAGCAGCGCGGGCGTCTCGTACACCTGCGCGAAGCACGCCGCCTCGGCCAGCAAAAACGCCGCCAGCCACAGCGGCCCGAACGCGCCCACATGCGGGTCCTTCAGGATCGCCAGCCGCTTATCGCGGTCGCCGTAAGAGCAGAGCGCGTCGCAGGTATCGCACAGCCCGTCCAGATGGATGCCGCCCGACACCGCGAGCGGCAGGAGCGCCGCGCCCCCTGCGTAAAACAGCCCCGCCGCGCCGAACCGCGCGCAGAACATATGCCACAGCCCTTCCAGCACGCCGATCAGCACGCCGACGAGCGGCAGGAAGGACAGCGCCCAGCGCATGGTGCGCTTTTCCCACCGCACCTGCGGCACGGGTACGGCGGAATACAGCGAAAACGCGACCAGCAGGCCGCTCCAGGCGCTTTTCATATCCCTTGCTCCCCTTTCAGCGGCAGCAGGATGCCGCAGACCGATTCGTATACCGCGTCCGCGCGCGCGGCGAGCGCGGCGTGCAGCCGCCCGAGCGTGCGGATATAGGCCGCGGTTTCGGGCGGGTAGGCCAGCCCGTCCGAAAACACCTCGTTCGATACGACGGCCAGCGTTTCGCAGCAGTCTTGCAGATGCGCGATGCCTGCAAGGATGCTGCCGAACGCCGTCTCGCCCGCGCCCGCAGGATCGAACAGCTCGTTGGCGAGCAGGTTGCCCAGGTCCTCAAGCAGGATGCCGTCGTACCGCCGGGGCAGCTCCAGCCCCGCGAGGCCGAGCGGGCGCTCGACCGTTTCAAAGCCTTTGCCCCGCCGCAGGGCGCGGTGGCGGGCGATACGCGCCTGCGCCGCCGCGCCGAACGGCTGCATGGTCGCCAGATACAGGCGCGCGCCCTGCGCGGCCGCGCACAGCAGCCGCTCCGCGTGTGCGGATTTGCCGCTCGCCGCGCCGCCGGTGACCAATATCAGCATAAAAACGCTCCTTTCTCCCTGCCGGATGGACCGGCCCGCCGTCCTCACACCTGCGGCGTATAGGCTTCGATGCCGGTTTCCGCGAAGCTGACCATACCGTCGTACGCCGCCAGCGTCAGGTCGAGCAGGCTGACCGCCGCGACCGCGCCCGTCCCCTCGCCCAGCCGCAGGCCGGCCGCGATCATCGGCGTTTTTCCCAGCCGCTCCAGCAGGAGCTTTCCCGCCGGCTCCTCCGGCCAGTGCGCCGCGATCAGGTAATCGCCCGCCGCGGGACACAGCCGCACGGCGAGCAGCGCCGCCGCACACGAGATCACCCCGTCCAGCACAGCGGGCAGACCGCAGGCCGCCGCGCCGAGGTACAGCCCCGCCAGCCCCGCGATATCCAGCCCGCCGACCTTGTGCAGCACGTCGATCGGGTCGTCCGGATCCGGCTGGTGCAGGGCGAGCGCGGTCTGAATCACGCACACCTTGCGCGACAGGCCCGCGGAGGACAGGCCCGCGCCGCGTCCGGTGACCGTATACACATCCGCGCCGGTGAGCGCGGCGGTCACGGCCGTGCTGGTCGTGGTGTTGCCGATGCCCATTTCGCCGCCGCACAGCAGGCGGTATCCGTCCGCTGCGCACTGCTGCGCCAGGCTGATGCCGGTCTCCACCGCGCGCACCGCCTCCTCCCGCGTCATGGCGGGCTGTTCCAGCAGGTCCGCCGTGCCGTACCGCACCTTGCGCCGCAGGATGCGGTCGCCCTGCACGTCGCGCGCCACGCCGATATCGACGGGAAACGCATCCATGCCGATCCGCCGCGCCATCAGGCAGACGGTGGACTGCCCGCGCCCCATGTTTTCGGTCACCACGGCCGTGACCTCCTGCCCGCACTGGGTCACGCCCTCCGCGACCACGCCGTTGTCCGCGCAGAACACCACCACGGCGCGCCGGCCGATTTCCGGCCGCGCCGTGCGCTGGATGCCCGCCAGCTGCACCACCGCCTCCTGCAGCAGCCCGAGGCTGCCGAGCGGCATGGCGATATCGGAAAAGCGGCGGCGCGCCGCATCCATGCTCTCCCCGCACAGTGGCCTGACCGCGGCGATCGTTTGTTCCAGCGTCATCTCCTGTCCCTCCATTCTGCGCATTTGCGCACAAAATTTTCCGCGAGCGGGATAGCCGCCCCGAAATACAGATGCGGAAAGCCCGCGTACAGCGTCTCCGACGCATGAATACAGTCCCACGCGCGGCCGTTCGGCTTTTCCGCGCGGAACGCGCTCCCGACATCGTCCGACCGCGCATAGTGGAACTCGTGCGCGCGCAGGGCCTCCCCCGCGCGGCACAGCAGGTTGTCCCGCTGGGCGGTCAGCGTCACATAGCCGAACGGCTGGAGCTTTTCCGTCATGCGCGCGTCCGCGTCCAGCACGCCGGCCATTGGACGGCCGTTCAGCGTGCGGTGCAGGTACAAAAAGCCGCCGCACTCCGCCACCGTGGGCAGGCCGCCCTGCACCGCCGCGCGGATGCTGTCCCGCATGGTGCGGTTGGCGGCGAGTTTTTCCGCGTACAGCTCGGGGTAGCCCCCGCCGAGGTACAGGCCGTCGGCCGCCCCGGGCAGCTTTTCGTCCGTGAGCGGCGAAAATTCGACCAGCTCCGCGCCGAGCGCGCGCAGGATATCCAGATTATCCGCATAATAAAAGCAGAACGCGCGGTCGCGCGCGACCGCGATGCGCACCGGCCTGTCCACGGCTGGGACGGGCCGCGCGCGTTCCTCCGTGAGCGGCGGCGCGGAACGCGCGAGGGCCAGCAGCCCGTCGAGGTCAACGCCCTGTTCGGCCGCGTCCGCGAGACGGTCGAGCTTGCCGCGCAGCCCGCTGACCTCGTCCGCGGTCAGCAGGCCGAGATGGCGGCTCGGGACCTCCGCTTCCGGCACAGACGGCAGAAAGCCATAGACCCGCAGGCCCGCCTGCTCGGCAACCGCCTTGTAAAACGGATACATCGCCTGTGATACCCCATTCAGCAGCACGCCGCGCAGGGTATTGGGCGCAAAGTCCCGAAAGCCCCGCAGCACCGCGGCCAGGGAAAGCGACTGCCCCTCCGGCCGCACGATGAGCACGGCGGGCGTATCGGTCGCGCGCGCGAGGTGCGCCGCCGAGGCGCGGTCGGTCGCGCCCGATCCGTCCAGCACGCCGTCATAAAAGCCCATGACGCCCTCGATCACCCCCAGCCCGTCCGGCGGGGTGTGCCGCGCAAGCTGGCCGCGCACCGCTGCCTCCTCTGCAAAAAACAGGTCGAGGTTGCGGCTCGGCACGCCGAGCGCGGCAGTGTGGAACATGGGGTCGATGTAATCCGGCCCGCACTTGAAGGCCGCCAGCGGCACACCGCGCCGCTGGAACGCGCGCAGCAGCGCGCTGGTCACGGTGGTCTTGCCGCAGCCCGAGCCGGTACCCGCCAGCAGCAGGCGGGGCGCATTATTCTGCATGGCCGTCCCCTTTCCCCGACAGGATAAAAACCGGATTGTTCGCGGTCATCATGGTATACGGTCCGACCGCCCGGCCGCGCGCAGCGGCGAGCTGGACGACCTCGACCTCCGCAAAACCCAGCTCCGCCAGCGCGTCCTGCGCCGCGTGCAGCGTTTCCAGCGCGATGGCGTTGACTGCTACGCGCACAGCCGGATTTTTACGCTTTGCGGCTTGCAAAATGCGCCGCACCGCGCCGCCGCTCCCGCCGACGAACACGCAGTCGGGCGCGGGCAGGGCTTCGAGCGCCGCCGGCGCCGCGCCCTCGATGATGCGCACGTTATACCCGCCGAGCCTGCGGCGGTTTTCCCCGAGCAGCTTTACCGCGTCCGCGCTCCGCTCGACCGCGTACACCAGCCCGTCGGACGCGCGCCGCGCCAGCTCAAGCGTCACCGCGCCCGTGCCTGCGCCCACGTCCCACACGGTGTCGCGCGGCTGCACCGCGAGCTTGGATACGGACACCCAGCGCACCTCCTCCTTGGTCATGGGTACGTCCCCGCGCGCCAGCATCGCGTCGTGCACCGGCTCGCGGGCGTTTGCCGCGTCCGGATGCTCGATCAGCAGCACAGCCAGGCCGCCGCAGGGCTTGCCCGCCAGCGCCGCCGCCGTACCGCTCTCGATGCGCTCATCCGCCGCGCCGAGGTTTTCGCCCAGGTGTACGGTCAGGCCGCCCAGGCCCGCGTCCGCAAGCGTTTGGCACACGATGGGCGCGGCCTGCGCGCCGCCCGTGAGAACAAAGGTCTTTTTGTGGTAGCTCACCGCGCCGAGGATGCTGCCCGCGCGGCCGTGCAGGCTGCGCACGCACACATCGTCATACGGCGCGCCCAGCTTCGCGCAGAAATACTGCAGGCTGGACAGGCCGGGGACCAGCCGCACCGCGCCGTGCGGCGCAAGCTGTCCGCGCAGCCGCGCGGCGGCGCTGAAAAAGCCCACGTCGCCCGACACCAGCACGGCGGCGGTCTGCGCACCCGCCGCGACAGCCTGCGCCGCCAGCCGGTCGAATGGACAGACCGCCGCGCGGCCGCACACCGCCGCCAGCCGCGCGGTGGCGAACACCGCGTCGGATGCGTCCAGCGCGCGTCGGGCTTCGCCGGTCAGCCCGTCTGGCGCGCCCATCCCCGCGCCGACAATATAGAATGTGCGGGACATAAAACACCTCTTTGCAACCGGAATGTTGGAACGTCTTTTCGTATCGGGTGCTTTTGAAGCCCCTATGCGAACGCAGCGATACTCTCCTCCGCCGCCTGCACCGTGCAGGCCAGGTCGTTCTGCGTGTGCGCCGAGGAGACGAACATGGCCTCGAACTGGCTGGGCGCAAGATACACGCCGCGCAATAACATCTCATTAAAATACTTTGCGTATAATTTCGTATCGCTTTCCTGCGCGGCGGCAAAGCAGTCCACTGGCTGCTCTGTAAAATACGGACACAGCAGCGAACCGATCTGGTTGACCCGCAGGGCCACGCCATGCCTTTTCGCGCTCTCGCGCAGGTGGTTGGCGATATACTGCGCTCCGGTCTCCATCACCGTGTACACCTCGGGATGGTCGGTCAATATCGTAAGCTGCGCCAGTCCCGCCGCCATCGCGACCGGATTGCCGGACAGCGTACCCGCCTGATACACCGGCCCGCAGGGTGCGACCTGCTCCATCAGCGCGCGGCTGCCCGCGTATGCGCCGACCGGCATGCCGCCGCCGATGATCTTGCCGAACGTGACCAGGTCGGCGCGCACGCCGAAATATTCCTGCGCACCGCCCGCCGCCAGGCGGAATCCGGTGATGACCTCGTCAAAAATCAGCAGGCTGCCGTGCTTGTCGCACAGGCGGCGCAAGCCCTGCAAAAAGCCGTCCTTCGGCGGGACGACGCCCATATTTGCCGCAACCGGCTCAACGATCACCGCCGCGACCTGATTCGGGTTGGCGTCCAGCAGGCGCTCGACCGAGGCAAGGTCGTTGTACTGCGCCATCAGCGTATCCTGCGCCGCGCCGCGCGTGACACCCCTGGAATCCGGCTCGCCCTGCGTGAGCGCGCCGCTGCCCGCGCCGACCAGCATCGCGTCCGAATGGCCGTGGTAGCAGCCCTCGAACTTGATCAGCTTGTCCCGTCCAGTCGCGCCGCGCGCCAGACGCACCGCGCTCATCACCGCCTCGGTGCCGCTGTTGACCATGCGCACCATCTCGATGTGCGGCACCATCCCGATCATCTTTTCGGCCATCTCGACCTCGAGGGCGGTCGGCGCGCCGAAGGACAGGCCGCACACCATGCGGTCGTACACCGCTTTCAGGATATCCGGATGGCTGTGGCCGAGCACCATCGGCCCCCAGGAGCCGACATAGTCGATGTATTCCAGCCCGTCCTCGTCCAGCACATGACTGCCCAGGCCCTTGACGATAAAGCGCGGCCTGCCGCCCACCGCGCGGAACGCGCGCACGGGCGAGTTGACCCCGCCGGGCAGCACCTTTTGCGCGCGTTCAAACCATTCCTCCGATCTGGTCATCAGCCGATATCCCCTTTCCGGATCGCGTCCGCCAGCTCGGGCGCGTAATAGGTAATCAGGATGTCCGCGCCCGCGCGGTAGATACTCACCGCGCTCTCGCACATCACGCCGTATTCGTCGATCAGGCCGGCCTTTGCCGCCGCTTTTATCATCGCGTATTCGCCGGACACCTGATACGCCGCGACCGGCAGGTCGAACCGCTGCCTGCACCGGCACACCAGGTCGAGATAGGGCATGGCGGGCTTGATCATCAGAATATCCGCGCCCTCGGCTACATCGAGCGCGCATTCGCGCATGGCCTCGCGGCCGTTGTGCGGGTCCATCTGGTAGGAGCGCCGGTCGCCGAACGCGGGCGCGGAGCCTGCCGCCTCCCGAAACGGCCCGTAAAAGGACGACGCGTATTTGGCGGCATAGGACAGGATGGGTACATGGACAAAGCCGTTCTCATCCAGCGCCCTGCGGATGGCCGCGACGCGGCCGTCCATCATATCGCTCGGCGCGACCATGTCCGCGCCCGCGCGCACATGGCTGACCGCCGTTTTCGCCAGCACCTCGAGCGTTTTGTCATTGTCCACGTCATGGCCGCACAGAATGCCGCAATGCCCGTGCGAGGTATACTCGCACATGCACACGTCGGTGACGATATACATTTCAGGGGCGAGCGCCTTGATTTTGCGGATGCCCTGCTGGACCACGCCGTTTTCATCCCATGCGGACGAGCCGCGCTCATCCTTATGCGCGGGCAGGCCGAACAGGATGACGCGGGACACGCCGTGCGCGTGCGCCCGCTCGACCATGCGCCCAAGCTGGTCGGGCGAATAGTGGTACTGGCCGGGCAGGGAGGGGATCTCCTCATAAATGCCCTCCCCTTCGATCACGAACACCGGCCAGATCAGGCTTTCGGGGGAAATGCGCGTTTCGCGCACCAGCCGGCGCAGGTTATCCGACGCGCGCAGGCGGCGGGGACGGATGGTTTGGTCAAACATATTCTTATACTCCCTCCAATAAACAGGCGATCATATCCTCTATCGTCGCGTTTGCCGCGACCTTTACGTTCATCCCATACCGGCGGGCGGCCTGTGCGGTCTGCCCGCCGATGCACAGCGCGGTAAAGCCGGCGCAGCCCGCCGCGCCCACCGCCTGCACAAAGCCCTCGACCGTGGACGCGCTGGTAAATGTCACAACGTCCGCCGCGCCCTGTTCCAGCAGGGCGCGTATGGCGTCCGCCTTCTCACAGCGGTACACGGTGTCATACAGCGGCACGTCGGTCACGCGCACGCCTGCGGCGGCGAGCTTTTCGGGCAGCAGCCGCCCGCCCTGTGCCGCGCGCAGCAGCAGCGCCGCGCCGCCCTGCGGCATCGCGCCGATCAGCGCGTCCGCGAGATTCGCCCCGTCGTACTGCGCGGGGAGGAGGTCGGCGGTCAGGCCGCAGTCCGCGAGCGCGTCCGCCGTGCCGCGGCCAATGGCGGCCAGCTTCATCCCGTACAGCGCGCGCAGGTCGCGGCCGAGCGCGCGGAGCGCGTGTACCGCCGCCTGCATGCCCGCCGGACTGGTGAACACCGCCCAGTCGTGGCGCTGGGCGAGCGCGTCCGCCAGCGGCCGTGTGTCCGTGCGCTCGACCGTCTCGATGCACGGCGCTTCGACCACCTCCGCGCCCAGCGCGCGCAGGCGCGCGGCGAGCGTTCCCGCCCGCCCGCGCGGCCGCGTCACGACCACGGTCTTCCCGTGCAGCGGCAGGGGCGTGAACCAGTCGAGCGTATCGCTCAGGCCGCACACCCTGCCCACAACGATGAGCGCTGGGCTGCGAAGCCCCGCCGCGCGCACTCGGTCCGCCAAATCGGCGACCGCCGCCACCACCTTGCGCTGGATGCCACGCGCGCCGTTTTCAATTACGGCGGCGGGCATATCGGGCGCGATGCCGGCGGCCAGCAAGCCGTCCGTCACCTGTTCGAGCGCGGCCAGCCCCATGAGAAAGACCAGCGTGCCGTCCAGCCGGACCAGGCTCGCAAAGTCGATTTTGAGCGGCCTGCCCGCGCGCGCATGCGCGGTGACGATATGCACGGACGAGCAGCAGTCGCGGTGCGTGACCGGAATGCCCGCAAACGCGGGCGCGGCGAGCGCGCTCGTCACCCCTGGGATCACGCGGAACGGCACGCCGTTTTCCCGCAGGTATTCGCACTCCTCGCCGCCGCGGCCGAACAGGTAGCAGTCCCCGCCCTTGAGCCGCACGACGGTTTTGCCCTGCCGCGCCAGCCGTACCAGTATCTCGTTGATCTGACCCTGCGGCACGGGATGCCGCCCGCTCTCCTTACCCACGTCCACGCGCACGGTGTGCGGCGGGAGCAGGTCGAGCACGCTGCCGTCCACCAGCCGGTCGTATACGACCGCGTCCGCTTGGGCGATCGCCTCCGCGCCCGCAAGCGTGAGCAGCCCGCGTCCGCCCGGACCCGCGCCGACCAGCGTTACTGTTCCTGTCATACCATTCCCTCCGCCTGTGTCCGAAGCTGCAGGGCGAGCGAGCGGCCGAGCGACGCGGCCTGCTCCCGCCGCCCTGTCACCGCGCCGCGCACCACGGTCCGCTCGTCCGCGGTGACATACAGCCCGCGCAGATGGAGATACGCCCCTTCGGCCTCGGCATAGGCCGCCACCGGCGCGAAGCATCCCCCGCCGAGCGTGCGGATGAACGCCCGTTCGGCCAGCGCGCAAACGCGCGCGTCCGCGTCGTCCAGCAGGCGCGCCGCGTCCTCCAGCTCTCCCGCGCGGCCCTGCACGGCCAGAATGCCCTGCCCTGCCGCGGGCAGCAGCTCGTCGGGTGAAAAATACCGCGTGATACGGTCCTGCAGCCCCAGACGGTGCAGCCCCGCCGCGGCGAGCACGAGCGCGCCGTATTCGCCGCTGTCGAGCTTTTGCAGCCGCGTCTGCACGTTGCCGCGCACCGGCTTGACCGCAATCTCCGGAAACAGCGCCGCAAGCTGCACGCGCCGCCGCGCCGATGCGCAGCCGATGGGCTTTGCTTTGTCCCACGTGCCGCCCTGCGGCAGCACCAGCGCGTCCCGCGCGTCCGCGCGGCGGGTATACGCGATCAGCGGCAGCCCCGCCGGCTGTTCCATCGGCACATCCTTCAGGCTGTGTACCGCCAGGTCGATGCGCCCCTGGGCCAGCGCGCGGTCAAGCTCCTTGACGAACAGCCCCTTGCCGCCGACCTGGTCGAGCGTCTTGTCGAGCACCATGTCGCCCGTCGTTTTCATCGTGACGAGTTCGCAGTCGCCCAGCGCCCGGCAGACCTCCTCGGCCTGCACGACCGCGAGGCGGCTGTCACGGCTTCCTACTTTAATCATCGAATTCCTCCAATACCGCGCGGATGCGCTTTGCCGCCGCAGCCGTTTTGCCGTGCGCCGCCCCGTCCGACACCACGCCCGCGGTCAGCCCGCCGCCCTCGCAGACGGCGGGAAAGAAAAAGGTGGACGCCGCCGCGCAGTCGGCCACGCTGCACGGGATATCCCGTTCCGCGCAGTCCCGCGCGATGCGGCGGTTGACCGTCCGGTCGTCCGTCGCCGCGACTGCCAGAAAAGCCCCCGAAAGATCGCTTTTCTCATAGCCGCGGCAGTGGGTCAGGCCCACGCCCGCCCGATCCTCGGGCGCGACGGTGACGACCCGCGCGCCGAACCGCCTGAGAACGCCGATGCGCCGCGCGGCGATCCTGCCCGCGCCGAACACCACGCAGGTTTTGCCCGCAAGCGATACGAACAGAGGAAAGCGCGGCAGGCTCTCCCCCTGCGTCCGATCGGGTCCGGCCAGCCCGAGCCTGCCCGCCAGATACGCCTGCATCTCCTCCAGCGTGCGGCCGGTTTCCGCGCACGGGCGCGCCACGACCAGCACAGTCGCGCCGGTCTCGCGCGCGGCGGACAGCTTTTCCGCGAACCCGCCGGACGCGCCGGTATCCTTGGTGACCAGGATGGTCGCGCCGGTCTGCCGCAGCAGGGCGGCGTTTATCTCCCGCGAAAACGGCCCCTGCATGGCGATGATGTGCGCGCCCGCAAAACCGAGCGCCGCGCATTTTTCCAGCACCGGCACGCTGGGCAGCACGCGCGGATACAGGCGCTCCCGCCAGCCCTCGACTGCGGTGTACGCTTCCAGCTCCTTGCTGCCGGTGGTCAGCAGCACCTTGCCCGGGTGCGCGTTCAGCCACGCGACCGCCGCCGCCGTATCGGGTACGGCGGCCACGCCCGCCGCGTCCAGCGCAGGCCGGAGCAGGCGTTCATACTGTGCGCCGGTCCTGGCGCACGCCGCGCGCAGATTATCGGTCACGGCGGCGGCGTAAGGGTGCGTCGCATCCACCAGCAGCGTTTCCGCGTCCAGCAGCGCTGCGATCCCGTCCGCGTCCAGCCGCCCCTCATGCACGGCGACGCCGGGCATCGGCTCCATGACCGCCGCGCCGTATTCGGTGGCAACGTACACGTCCGCCGCCGCGCCGCGCGCGGACAGAAAACGGCAGAGCGCATGCCCCTCGCTCGTGCCGGAAAAGACAGCCAGCCTCATACGCCCCGATACCCCCGCGGCGTGACCATGCGGCCGTTCACCACGCGCGTGCGGCTGTTGCCGATGAACACCGTGGTCAGCATATCGGCCGCGGTGTCCCGCAGCACGCCCAGCGTGGTCAGCGTATGGCTTTCGCCCGCGCGGCCGACGCTGCGCGCCAGACCGCACACGGTTTCCGGCGGCAGGGTCTCGAGCAGGATATCGCAGGCGCGGCGCAGATGGCCGGCGCGCGTTTTGCTGCCGGGGTTATAGAGCGCGATGCAGAAATCGCCCGCCGCCGCGCCGCGTAGCCGCTTTTCAATGACCTCCCACGGGGTGAGCAGGTCGGAGAGCGACACGCACGCAAAGTCGCCGGTCAGCGGCGCGCCCAGCGCCGCGCCGCCCGCGCAGGCTGCCGTGACGCCGGGGATCACCTCAACCTCGATCGCCGGATCGTCCCCGCACACCTCGAGCAGCAGGCCGGCCATCCCATACACGCCCGCGTCTCCGGACGAGACGACCGCGACCGTCCTGCCCGCCCGCGCCGCGTCGCGCGCCGCGGTGCAGCGGTCAACCTCCTTTGTCATGCCGGTCTGGATGCGCTCCTTTCCCTCGATCAGCTCCGCGATCAGGTCTAGGTACAGCCCATAGCCCGCCACGCAGTCGCACTTCTCCAGCGCGCGCACCGCGCGCAGCGTCATCTGCTCCGCGCCGCCCGGCCCGATCCCGATACAATACAGCTTCATCTGCCGCTCCCCTTTCTGATATGCGCCAGGCACGCCCGCATGGTTTCGGCGTCCACCTTGTCCTTCATGCCGCCCAGCAGCAGGTCGACGGTCTTGTTCACCGCCAGCTCGGCCAGGCCGTCCATATCTCCGTCCACGCACAGGGCGCCGTAGGCGTGGTCGAAGCGCAGGCGGTCGAGCGCGGTATCCTTGACCGCGGCAATCAGGGGCAGCGCCTGCCGGTAGGCGTGCCACTCGTAAAACGCCCGCTCCTCTTCCTCCAGGATGTGCGCGGCGGCAGCGCGCGCCGTCGCGTTATGGTCGCCCAGATCGCCCAAATCGTCCAGATTGAGCAGTGTCACGCGCCCGTCCTGTCCCACCGCCTGCTCGATATCGCGCGGCATGGCCAGGTCGAGCAGCAGGCGCGGCGGCCGGACCATCGCCGCCACCTGCGCAGCGGTCAGGGTGAAATGCGGGCTTGCCGTTGCGCTCACCGCAAGGTCCGCGCCCTCGAGCGCCTCGCACCGCGCATCATACGGCCAGGTGCCGCACCCCGCGGGGACAACGGTTTCACCGTGGCGGTAGCTGCGCAGCGTCACCGTCACCATGCAGCCGCGCGCACGCAGCGCGGCCGCGGCCAGCCGGCCGATCTCCCCGTTGCCGATCACGACCGCGCGCCGGCCCGCGAGCGAGCCGAAAAACCCTTCCGCGCGCCGCGCGCCGGCCTCCGCCGCGGACGCGGGTACGCCGGTGAGCCGTGTCTCTGCGCGCACGCGCTTGCCCGCTGTGACCGCATGCCGGAACAGGGTGTCCAGCACGCTGTCCGCGGTCCGCGCTTCGCGCGCGAGCGCTGCCGCCTCCCGCACCTGGGAGATGATCTGGTCGTCGCCGAAGATCTGGCTTTCCAGCCCCGCCGCGACCGAAAACAGGTGGCGCGCCGCCTCCCGTCCCGCGCGGGAAACGCTCAGCGGATGGTACGCCGCCGCGTCAAAGCCCGCCGCGCGCGCCAGCACCGCCAGCGGGTCGGGCGGGGCGCCGGCCGACCCGTGCAGGTACAGCTCGGTGCGGTTGCAGGTCGCGAGCAGCACGCAGCCCGCCACGCCCTCCGCCGCCGCGATGCGCGGCAAAAGCGCCTGCACCCGACCGCGCACAAACGACACGCCCTCCCGTTTTTCGATCGGCGCATGGACAAAGTCAATGCCCGCCATCCTCAGCTCCACAACAGCAGTCCTCCCCATCTCGTCTTATCCGTCAAACCGCGCGCGCCACGGCCGCTCCGCGAGCGCCACGGTCACGCCGTCCCGTGCGGTCTTGCGGCACAGCAGCCGCCCGCCGCCCGCCGCGCACACCGCCGCCCGCTCGCACACGTTGTCCACCCCCACGGCCTGCTCGACAAAGGCGGACGGGGTGAAGTCCCCCGCCGTCCGCCGCAGCTCCTCCGCGGAAAAGAACGCAAGCGGCAGGCCAGCCTGCGCGCTGAACAGCAGCAGCCCCGGCTCGTCCCGTTTCACATCGATGCTCGCCGCGCCGCATACCGCGCTGCGCGGCACGCCCGCCGCGTCCAGCGCCGCCCGCACCGCCGCCTCGATCCGTTCCACGGGCGTACCCCGCCGGCAGCCGATGCCGATATGCACAAGGCGCGGTACCAAGTGTAGGGTATGCGCGAACGGCGCGGCCTTTGTGTCATAACCGATCGCGAAGCCGCTCTCCGCCTCGGCCTGCAGGCTGATGTGCGCGGGCAGCCGCCCGTCCACCGGAAAATCCGACCGCACACCCACCGTCTCGCCGCGCAGCAATGCGCCGGACACATATTTGATATGCTGTGGGTCCACCACCACACAGCCGTGCGCCCTGGCCCAGCTATCCACCGCGAACACCTCGCGCCCGTCGGTCGCGGTGGTGACGACCGCCTGCGCGCCAAGACCGTCCGCCAGGCACTCGGCCAGCGCGTTCGCACCGCCGAGGTGGCCGGACAGGAGCGGGATGACGAACCTTCCCGCCTCGTCGATCACGATGACCGCCGGATCGTACGCTTTTCCCATCAGGTACGGTGCGACCGCGCGCACCGCGATGCCCGCCGCGCCCACGAACACGATCATGTCGCAGTCCACCATCGCCTGCTGCGCAAAGCGCGCAAGGCTCGTGCCGGACAGCGAAAGGTCAATCGTGCGGGCATACTGCTCGCAGCGGAAATCCGGCAGGAGCGCCGCGCACCGCGCCGCGGTCTGCGCTCCGGCGGCGGTAAAGGACACCAGCTTCGCGTGCTTCATCGGCTCGCCTCGCGGAAGCCCGTGGCGAACGACGGATCGTACAGCCGAGAGCGGTCGTACTCCTCCCCCAGAAAGCCGCCGACCGTGATGAGCGCGGTTTTGGTGATGCCGGCGCGCGCGCCGGCCTCGGCCAGCCCCGCCACCGTGGTGCGGACGACCCGCTCATCCGGCCAGGTCGCCTTGTAGACGATCGCCGCCGGCGTGTCGGGCGCATAGCCGCCCGCGAGCAGCCGCTGGGACAGCTTTTCGAGCTGCCCCGCCGACAGGAAAATCACCATGGTCGCACCGTGCGCGGCAAGGGCTTCGATCCGCTCGCTTTCCGGCACGGGCGTGCGCCCTTCCATGCGGGTCAGGATAACCGTCTGGCTGACGTTCGGCAGGGTGTACTCGGCGCGAAGCGCCGCCGCCGCGCCGCAGAACGAGGATACGCCCGGGCAGACTTCATAGTCCAGCCCCAGGCGGTCGAGCGCGTCCATCTGCTCGCGGTGCGCGCCGTACACGCACGGGTCGCCCGTGTGCAGGCGCACGACGGTCCGGCCCGCCCGCGCCGCGGGCGCCATCACCGCGATCACCTCCTCGAGCGTCATCCTCGCGCTGTCGTACACCGCGCAGCCCGGCTTTTTATAGTCCAGCAGCGCGGGGTTGACCAACGAGCCGGCATAAACGATGACATCCGCCTCGCCCAGCAGGCGCGCACCGCGCACGGTAATCAGGTCGGGCGCTCCCGCGCCCGCGCCGACAAAATAGATCATGCCTTATCCTCCTTGACCAGAATGATGGAAAAATATCCGGTCGGGCCGTCCAGCGTATCCAGATCGGACACGATGCGCTCGCCCTTCATGCCGCACCGCTCAACGAGCGCCGCGTTCTGCAGCGCGTCGCGCGCGGCCAGCCGGTCGCGCACCTCGAGTATGGCTTTTCCCGCCTTCATCAGCACCTTGCCGCCCGGCAGGTCGAGCGCCGCGTCCAATGCGCCGTGCGACGCGGGAATGATGTGCAGCATCTCGCCGTCCTCGCACAGCGCGCAGCCGAGCGCGGCCGCCGCCGCACAGAACGAGGGGACGCCGGGTACCATTTCCACCGCATACCCCCGCGCGGCGACGCGCCGGTGGACATACCAGCAGGTTGAGTACACGGACGGGTCGCCCAGGGTGAGGAACGCAACCGTTTTCCCCTCATCCAGCAAAGCGCAGATGGCGTCCGCGGCGCGATTATGGCTGGCGTCCCGCGCCGCGCGGTCGCGCGTCATCGGCATATCGCAGTGAAGCACCGGCTTGTCCCCGATATACTCTGCCGCGATCGCCAGCGCGGCCTGCTCGCCCGCGCCCGCCTGCGGCACAGCCACCACGTCGCTTTCCTGAATCACACGCACCGCTTTGACAGTCAGCAGTTCGGGGTTGCCCGGCCCCACGCCCACGCCGTACAGCTTTCCTTTGCTCATACATCCTCCCTCAGCTTTCCGCACAGGTGCCGCGCGTCCGGCGATTCCGCCAGCACGCCGTATTGTCCTGTAAACATGATAAACGCCCCATGCGCCCGCTGTTTCAGCCGCCGCGCAAGCCGTTCCTCCATCGCTTTGCCAATGCGGGCGAGCACCGGCTCCCGCAGGCCGGCCCTGTCCAGCGCCGCGACGCACGCATCCACCGAGACCGCCTCCATCAGCGCCGCGAGCGTATCCTGTCCCGCCCCGCACAGCGCCGCATGCGCGGTGAAGATCTCCTGCCGCCCGTCCGCGACCGAGGAGTGGGTGTTCATCACCCCGGCCGCCAGCTTGACCAGCTTGCCCGCATGGCCGACCAGCAGGATATCCGGATAGCCGCGGTAAACCGCGTGGTCGAGCGCCTCCCCGATAAAATTCGAGCATTTGACCGCGCGCCCCAGCTCCAGGCCCAGCGTGTCCCGCGCAAAATCCGCGCCGTAGTTTCCCGGACACAGGAACGCGATGCGCTGTCCCTGCGCGTACAGGCTGTCCAGCTCAAGCCGGATGGTATCGACCAGCGCCTTTTCGCTCATGGGCTCCACAATGCCGCTCGTACCCAGGATGGAGATACCCCCCACCACGCCCAGATGCCCGTTGTAGGTCTGTTCCGCCAGCGCCGCGCCGTTTTCTGCAGAAAGGATAACCGAAAAGCCGCCCGCATAACCCGCTTCCCGCGCGGCGCGGGCAACCGCCGCCGCAATCTGCGCGCGCGGCCCCGGGTTGATCGCCGCCTCGCCCACCGGCACGGAAAGGCCGGGCTTTGTCACCCGTCCCACGCCCGCGCCGCCGTCGATCGTGACGCCGCCAGCCGCGCGGCGCACCGCCGCCGAAATGCGCACGCCGTTGGTAACGTCAGGGTCGTCGCCCGCGTCCTTGCGCACCGTGCAGACCGCCGTCCCGCCTTGCATATGCGGTTCCTCGACCGGCAGGGAAAACAGCACCCCGCCCGGCGTTTCCAGCCGGATCACCGCGGGCGCCTGTCCGGTCAGCAGCAGCAGCGCGGCCGCCTGCGCGGCCGCCGCCGCGCACGAGCCGGTCGTCCAGCCGCGCCGCAGCGCCTGCCCGCCGCTGTACACTATGGTATTTTCCCGCACGGACAGCCCTTCTTTCCGCAAAGCATTCCTGATAAAAGGCAAGGAAAGCAGAGCGGTATCCACCTCCCGCCCTGCTTTCCTTTTATATTTCCCGTCCCTGCCCGCGCGCAGCCGCCCGCTTGCGGGCAAAACAGCCCGCAGCCGGCAGGGCGCAGCCAGGCAATGCCGCGCGCGCCGTGATACGGACCGGTTTTCGTTTGTCTGTCATTTGATTTCTCCTTTCCTGCCGCCCCCACTGGGGCCGCAGTTAAAAAACGCCGCATCCGGATGCTTCCCACGCATCGGACCGGCGTAGAACGCCCACTTCCCCCTTGGTGAAAGCAGGCTTTCCGCACACCGGCTATCGCTCGTAACCGCCATGCGCTTCCATCCAAAAAGGGCAGGTATTCTGGCTTGGGCGTCATCATCCGTCCCGCCGGCCTTCCCGGGGTGACCCAGTGGCTCTCGTCTGGCGGCGGACTCTGCCCTTACAGCGGCGGGACCGCAGAGGAATCGCACCTCTTTCCCTATTATCCTGCCGGAGAACGGGCAGGCACCCCTTTGTATCCGCGCCGCAGTACGGCCGGAAGAAGCTGGTTGTATTATAGCATAGCCGCGCGCACCGTTCAAGGCCGCGCCGGCGGCTTTGCTATTTTTCTCCGCCGCGCAGGGCCTCCAGACCGTCCGGCGTTTTGCGGCCACGCCAGCGTCCCCGGTGGCCGCGCGGCTTTTTTCACATCCCCCCTTGACAAACGTCAATTACAGTTGTAATCTAATATTAAAATTACATCTGTAATTTATCTATTGGAGGTGAATCACATGAAAAAAGACGGACTGCGCATCTCGGACACGGAACTGGAGATCATGAACCTCCTGTGGCACAGCAGCGAAGCGCTGTCCTCATCCGAGGTGTTCGGCCGGCTGGACACCGGCTGGAAATACCCCACCGTCACCACGCTGCTCGGGCGGCTGGTGGAAAAGGGCGCGGTGCGGTACGAAAAACGCGGCAAAGCCTATTACTACTCTCCCGCCATCGACGAAAGCGCCTATAAAGCGCAGGAAACCGGCCGCTTCGTCGAAAAGCTGCACGGCGGGTCGGTGCGCAGCATGATCGCAGCGCTGTGCGACAGCCGCGAGCTGACGCCGGAGGACGTGGAAAAGCTGCGCCGCATGTTTGATCTGGACCGTTAACGGTAAAGGAGGGAAACCCAAATGCTGCAAACCCTGTTCCTACGCTGCTGCGCGGTTTCGCTGGCCGGCGCGGGCGCCGTGCTTGCGCTCGGGCTGCTCCAGCTCACCGCAGGCCGGACGCTGGGCGTGAAATGGCAGTACTACAGCTGGCTTCCGCTGCTGCTGGTCCTTTTGGCCGCGCCGCTGCTCCCGCTCCCCTCTCCCCCCGCAGAGGGGGCGGCGCGCGCGCTGCTTCCGTCCACCCTGCCCGCGCCGGCCGTGCCGGATGCGGCCGGCGTTCTGCCGCAGGCGCACGCGGCCGCGGCTCCGGACTGGCTGCTGCCTGCCGGCGTGCTGTGGGCGGCCGTGGCCGCACTCCTGCTGCTCCGTAACGTGCTGGCGTACCGCGACGTGCTGCGCGGTGTAACCCGCTGCGGTGTGCCGCTGGCCGACGGGCCGGAGCGCGAACTGCTCGACCGCTGCCGGGCGGCGCAGGGCGTGCGCCGCAGGATACGGCTGTACCGCTCCGCTTCGGTGGACACCCCTCTGCTTGCGGGGATGTTCCGTCCGGTGATCGTCCTGCCGGACACGACGTTCTCCGCCCGCGACCTGCGCTTCATTTTCGCGCATGAGCTGACCCACTGCCGCCGGCACGACCTGGCCTACAAATGGCTGGCGGTGCTGGCCTGCTCGCTGCACTGGTTCAACCCCGCGGCGCACTTTATCCTGCGCCGGCTCAACCTGCTGTGCGAGCTGTCCTGCGACCAGAGCGTTGCCGCGCATTTTGACGCGGCCGAACGGCGGCAGTATATGCAGACCATCCTGCGGACGCTCAGCGCCTCCATCGGCTGCCGCCGCGCGGTGACTACCGCCATGGGCGCGGGCCGCCGCGCGATCGAAAAGCGCCTGACGCTTATCCAGCAGAACCGCTATCCGCGGCGCGGCGCACGCGTCATCGGCACCCTGCTGACCGCTGTGTTCGCGGCCGGCTCCATCTGCCTTGGCGTGACCGCACGCGCGGCGGTACCCGTTCTTTCCGTCCCCGCCCGTCCTGCCCCAGCCGCGGCTCCGTCCGGACAGCCGGATGAGAGCGAGCCGCCTTTGCAGGCCAGCGGCCTGCCTGCCCCTCCTGTCTCCGCGCAGCCGGAGCAGACGGAGGCTCCCGCCCCCGCGTCAGCCGCTTCCGCTCCCGCGCGGCAGGCGGCCTCTGCCGCGCCGCTCCAACTGGAACCGCCGTCGGAACCCGCCGCACAGCCCGCGCCGGAGGCGGCGCCCCAGGCCGGCGGCGCCATTCCCACCGTGCAGACCAAATACCTGCCCCAGGACGGGGAGCGCGGAAACTATGCCGCCAATTTCCCCCTCAAGCCGGGCGTCGGCCTGGAAACCATCCGCGTCAACGCCGAGCGGGACGGACGGACCGCGCATACGGACAGCCCGGCGGCCGACCTGTCGCGCAGCTACCAGATCGCGGATTACGCGGTCGATGGCCAAACCGGCGCGCAGCAAACGGTCGCTACCGTCACACCGGATGAAAACGGCCTGGTGACCGTCTATCTGGACAGCGAATACGCGGACTGGCTGTATGTCAATGTGGTGGACGCCGAAACCGGCGCAGTATCCGGACAGACGCCGGGCGCCGTCAATGCCGACCCTTCCCTGGCGCTGTCTTTCCCGGGGCTGGATACGGGGAAAACCTACGATGTCGTCATCCAGTCCTCGAACGACACCGACCATACGATTACCGGCACGGCGATCGTATACTGATGAAAGGAGACTGAGAGTATGAAAAAACAACTGCGCATTTGGAGCGCGGCGCTGGCAGCCGGCGCTCTGCTGGCCGCATCCGGCGCACCCGCCCTCGCCGCGGACCGCGCGCCCTCGCCCAATTACACCATCTTAAAGGAGGTCACAGGGGAGCACTCGTTCCAGTGGTTCCCCCAGTCGGAGGCCATGCTGTTTGAGCAGGATGGGAAATACGGCCTGAAAAAGCTGGACGGCACCATTGTGCTGTCCGCGGTGTACGGCAAGATCGGCAATGAATTCGGCAACGGCAACAACGACGGCTATATAACCGTCTTCCAGCAGGGCCGCGTCGGTGTCGTGGACCGGTACGGACACATCATCCTCCAACCGGAATGGAAGTCGGTATCCTATGGCGAAGGCCTGATGACCGTACTCAGCACGGACAACCAATACGGCTTTGCCGATTATAACGGCAAGCTCGTGATTGCGCCGCAGTACGACGACGCGGGTACGTTCTTTCGCGGATATGCCTCCGTGGGCAAGGACCTGAAATACAGCTATATCGATATGGACAACAGCCTGCTGGTGCCGTGGCAGGACGAGGAGGTGTTCACCGAGGACGGGCAGTACTTTTCGATCGACGATGACGAGACAGACACCTGCCGGATCATCGACGGAACCGGACGGATCATTACGGACGGCGAGTACCAGGCCGGCTCGTGGTTTGCCGCAGGCAAGGCTGCCATCGTGACCCGAAAAAGCGATGGAAGAACCGGTGTTATCGACCCGCAGAACCGGACGGTTATCCCGTTCGCTTATGACAACATACGCTGCTGCCAGCTGGATAAAAGCAATCCCGCCGACGCGGTTCTTGCAGCCATTTCCGGAGAAAAGGTGACCTTTTTCGACTTGGACGGCAATCAGCTCGGCGGCCAAAGCTGGGATAAGGGACGCCGGTGCGGAACCACGCTGGGAAAAGGGATCCTGATAGAGCAAAACGGCAAGCTCGGCATAATCGATTCAAACGGCAGGGTGATCGCCGAGCCGGTTTATGACGAGATCAGCGGGCTTATTTCATACTGCGACCTTGTGTTCCTGCAAACGGACGGAAAAACCGGCATGATGGATACGGGGACCGGTGAGCTGCTGGTCGAGCCGCGCTGGCAACCGATGGGCCTTTATCAGATTCCGGCGGATGAGGCTTATGTGACGGTGCAGGTTGGGGACTGGGAGACGGCGCTGCTAAACGGCAAAGGGCAGGTCGTGATCGCCCCTGACGAGATCGGCGGCATCACATCGCTGGGCAACGGCTACCTGTATCTGGACGAATACAATCTCACGCCGGACACCCCGAATGGGGATACCGGCCGCAAATGGCTCGCCCGAATCAACGATACTATTGTTCCGCG
The DNA here is from genome assembly GCF_054658635.1 of Agathobaculum sp. TL06. Classification (NCBI taxonomy): domain Bacteria; kingdom Bacillati; phylum Bacillota; class Clostridia; order Eubacteriales; family Butyricicoccaceae; genus Agathobaculum; species Agathobaculum sp. TL06. The sequence goes on along the minus strand of NZ_BAAGGY010000011.1, from coordinate 25,284 downwards.
CGACCCCAGCGTGCTGGACGCGGGCGATTATGTGCCGGACGACCAGGTGCAATACCTGCTCGACAGAGACATCCTGCGCGGCGACGCGGATGGCAGCCTGCACCTGTACGACCGCGTGACCCGCGCCGAGTTCGTGGCCCTGCTCTCCCGCGCGGAGAACTGGAACCTGACCGGCGTACAGGCAGGGTCGTTCTCCGACGTACCGGCTGCGCACTGGGCGGCGCAGGCAATTGAAAAGGCCGCGGAGTTCGGCATCGTCAACGGTGTTGGCGGCGGGCGCTTCGATCCGGACGGCTGGGTAACCGAGGGGCAAGCGCTCACCATCCTGAGCCGCCGCGCGGGCTGCGCCGCGGAAGTGGAAAGCGCGGGCGCGCTGGAAACCGCGGAAGCGCTCGGCCTGACCGACGGCCTGCGCGAATATGGCCTTTACGACCCTGCCAGCCGTTTGACTGCGTGCCATATGCTGTATAACTACCTCCATATGGAAAACGCTTCGCCGGCTATCAGCGCCTGATGGCCGGTGCATCCCGCCGTGTTCGCCTTCTGCGCGGTTGGATGCGGTTCAGGCAGCGGCCTGCTGGCTGTGCAGGATGAGAAAAGGGAAGCAAAACGTGCAGAGTTATAGGTCTTATGATAAATAGAAAAACCACGGCGTTCTCTTAAAAAGAACGCCGTGGTTTTTACTTTAATTATTACTGCGAAAAGAAGCCACAACTGGTCGATGTAGCTGAAACTCCCTGACTCGAAAAAACCGGATGCTAACAGCCGCACTACAGAAATGAACGGCTGTATCGTGCAAAAAAAGCGAGCCAGTCGCTGTATTGAACCGCCGGAAACCCACACAGCGTAACCTCAACACGGTAAATGCGGGTTTTTTATTCATGCGCTGGATATAGACATGGGAGCAGAAACGTATCGCGGCTCAATTATACCCAAAAAGAATTTTTAGGACAGAAGAATATACGCATGGCAAGCCGTGTTTATACAAAGCTGTCTGAGGAATCATTTACTGCCGTCGTCGAAAAGATCGTATCTTTCTATGCCGTCCAAAGAGAAGGTAAGATCGCAATAATTAGGGACACATCAGGTGACACACTTAATACTCGTAAATACACATAAAAATGCATATAAACAAAAACAGCACATTTTTATTCAGGAACAAAAATTATGCTTAAACACAAAAAAGCCCCAAATCATCAAGATTCAGGGCTAAATTATTGGTGGAAGTTAACGGGCTCGAACCGCTGACCCTCTGCTTGTAAGGCAGATGCTCTCCCAGCTGAGCTAAACTTCCATATGGTGACCCGTGCGGGACTCGAACCCGCGTTACCGCCGTGAAAGGGCGGTGTCTTAACCGCTTGACCAACGGGCCAAGGGAAAATGGTAGCGGTAATTGGACTTGAACCAATGACCTTTCGGGTATGAACCGAACGCTCTAGCCAACTAAGCTATACCGCCATACGCTTTTCCCTGCGTCGCCCGTTCGCTGGCGACGATAAATATTATATGGCAAATAAGTCGTATTGTCAAGTGTTTTTTGCCTTTTTCCTCAATTTTCTTTTTCCAGGCCATCCAATACCTGCTCATAAAACGCCCTGTCCCATTGGTGGGTGTTGGAAAGCTCCTCCGCCGTCAGCAGGAAATACTGGTCGGATACATATTCTCCCCGATCCGGCACGGGATCGTCAAAGGTGCAGTCGATAAAATAGGTCTCCCCGTCCAACCGGACCGCATTCCATCCATGGTTCATCTCCTCCGAGGCGACATAAACCGCGCGCAGGCCGGCGGCTTCGCACAGCATGCCGTATGCGCGGCCGTAGCCCGCGCACACAGCCTTGTGGTCGAGCAACGCACCGTCCGCTGCAAACGGCGCGGCCGCGCCGTCAGGCGCCGCTTTGCCCGCTGTATCCGTATCATATTGGCATAGCCGGACCAGGGCGTCGTGCAGGGCGCGCAGCTTCTGCTCCTCGGACATGCCGCTGTCCACCGTTTCCGCCGCCAAGGCCCTTGCGTACGACCAGGCCTGCTCCTGCCGCGCGGGACGCGAAAGCTCGACCCGCAGTTCGATCGTCTGGTTGGGCCGCGTGGTCGCGTGCAGCGCAAACGCATAGGGGTACCGCGCCTCCAACGCGCTGTACACCGCATCCAGATCGATCTCCTCCGTGCGGAACGTCACGCTCTCTCCGCCGTCCCTGACCGCCTGCTCCAGCAACGCCGCTGCCTCGAACGGGCTCTGCACCCGCGGCGCGGAAAGCCGCGGATACAGCAGCGTGCCTGCGATGCCGCAAAACAGCGCAGCGCCTGCCAACAGCTTGCCGAAACGTGTCAATTTGCGCCGCCCCCTTTCCAGAAAACAAAGCGGACGGCCCAGCCGTCCGCAATTTGTTCCGGATATAAAATCACATCAGCTTAACGGTATAGTATACCGCTGTAATGAACAGATATGCCGCGCCCACGCCCAGCGCAACCAGCATGCAGGCGGGAACGAACAGGGTAACCGCCACCAAAACGGTCATCAGCAGCGGGGTCACCGTGAGCATCGTATACGCATTGCGGCTGAACTGCAAATCAACAGTCTTGCCGCGGAACTTGAATTTGCCCTTTTTCCCGTGCAGCGTCCAGACGCAAATCAACTGGATCACCGTCAGCACGGCCATAGCGCCGAGCGCCGCATAGGCCAGCGAACCGAAATTGGACGAAGCGAGCGCACGGTGTACCACCCACATCAGGCCGAGCGCGACGCCCGAATCCACCGCAATCAGGAAAAATTCCGGCGCGTAGGAATGATATACCAGATAATACACTGCCAGCACCGGAAGCACCACATAAAGCACCTTGATCGGCTGGATGCCCAGATAGTTGATGACCGACATGGAAAGGATGATCACAATGCTCACAATCAGCACATTGCGCCCGCAGATCAGCCGGCGCGCACCGGAGCGTTTGCCGGAAAGCTCGCGTGCCAGCAGCCAGATGCCCCACAGCGCCCCGACGATGCCGATTCCCAGCAGAATCTTGATCATCATGAATCCTGCCATGACCGTGCTTCCGTAATTGAGCAGGCGCTGCAGCACCATCAGCACCAGAACGCCGAGCAGGCAGATGCTGAACACGGTTAACACCTTATTTGTTGTGTATTCTTCCTCACTGATTGGCTTTTTGCCCACATTGCTTTTGGCCAATGCTTACACTCCCTCTTTTTTGTACTCACATATTGCCGCCCGCATATAAAACGGCGGCCAGCGCCGCAACCGGCGCGGTTTCACATCGCAGGATCCGCGTGCCGAGCGATACACTTCTCAGCCCTGCCCTGACGGCGGCCTGGGCCTCTTCCGGGGCGAAGCCCCCCTCCGGCCCGATCATCAGCGATACGGTCCTGCCAACACCGTCCGCGAGCGCGTCCCGCAGGCCGGTCTTTTTCTCGTTTTCATAAAAGAACAGCGCGGTCTCGCTTTCCGCCGCCTGTGCGACCGCCTGCTCCACCGTTACCACCGCGCGCACACGGGGCAGCCGCCCTCTTCCGCACTGCTTGGCGGCCTCCGCGGCGATCTTCTGCCAGCGCTCCACCTTTTTTTCGGTCTTGTCCGGCCGCGAAACACAGTTCTGGGAAAGATAGGGTACGATCTCGCTCACACCCAGCTCGACCGCCTTCTGCACGATAAATTCCATTTTATCGCCCTTGGGCAGCGCCATAAACAGCGTCAGCCGCTGCCTGGGCTCGGTCACCGCCGAATGGCGATCCCGCACGCGGCATAGAACCGCGTCTTTTTCGATCTGCTCCACCGTGCAGTCGTAGTCTGTCCCTTCGCCGTCGCAGAGCGTGAGCGCCTCGCCCTGCCGCAGCCGCAGCACGCGCCCTGCGTGGTGCGCATCCTCGCCCCGCAGAACCAGCAGGCCGTTTTCCGGCTGCCGGTCAACAAAGAATCTTGGCATGGTAATCAAATAACCTTTCCTATTCTAACAAAAAAACCGCCGTTTGGCAAGTGAACATTCCGTGAATCATTTTTTCGCGGCAAAAGCGCTCCAATCCTTGCTTTCTTCCCGCGATAAAATCACAAAGCCGTTTTGTTCCAGCGCCGCGGCCACTTCGGGCGCGCGCTCGTTCAGGATGCCCGAGCAGATCAGCACGCCGCCCGCCGCAAGCTTGCCCGCAAACATCGGCGCCATGCCGATGATCACGTCCGCCACGATGTTCGCCACGATAATCTGGTAGCCCGCGCCGATCTCCTCCGCAAGGCCCGCGTCGCGCAGCGCGTCGCCGCAGAGGCCGCGGCCGATTGAGACGTGGTTCTTTTCCGCGTTCTCCCGCGCGGTTTTCAGGCAGTTTTCATCAATATCGACCACCGTCCGCACATCCGCGCCCAGCATCGCGGCCGCGATCGCCAAAATGCCCGAGCCGGTCCCCATATCGAGCAGCGCGTCCCCGGGCCTGACGTACCGCTCCAGCGCGGCCATGCAGAGCTGGGTCGTGTCATGGCTGCCCGTGCCGAAGCTCGAAGCCGGATCGATTTCCAGAATCCGGCGCCCCTGCGCGTCGTCCACCCTCTCCCACGAGGGCTTGATGAGAAAGCTCCTGCCGACCGGAAAAGGCTTGAAATACTGCTTCCAGCCCCATTCCCAGTCCTCCTGGCGGGTCAGCGCGGTTTCTGTACACAGGCGGCCCCAGGCGTGCGCCTCATCCCGCGCCTTCAGGCTTTCGAGCGATGCGCGGATGCCGGCGTACTGCTTCGCGCCCTCGCCGCTGTCCGGCAGATATATTTTCAGGCAGGTCTCCTGCGCGCGCTTTTCGCGCACCAGATCCTCGTCTACATAATCCCAGTATATCTCGGTATCCTTCAAAAATTCCTCAAAATCCGCAGCGTCCTCCAGCACATAGCCTTCCACGCCGTGCTCCTCCAAGAGCGCCTCCACCGGCCCGATACCGGCCGTTGTGGTATAGATTGTGACTTCCTTCCAGTCCATCCAAAGCCTCCCTGTCGATTTTCTCCGTATGCCGCGCATCAAACGCGCGGCGCAGATGCAGCGGGCTTTTTTGCCCCTTACAGCCGTATCAGGCCGTACTTCTGTTCCAGATAATGCAGGACGTCCTCCGGCTGCTCCCAGGTGCCGTCGTACAGGGCCAGCCCTGCGTATACGCGCAGCCCCTGCTCGAGCAGGTCCGCGGATTCCGCGCACAGGCAGAGCGGCCGCGCGATCATATACTGATATTCCTCCAGCGCGATCACATCATCCTCGCACTCCAGCACCAGCTTGAGCGCGCCCGCGTCCTCTTCCGCGTCCAGCAGCGCTTCCTCCAGGCGCGGTCCGCATTCGATCTCGTCCGAAATATCGATCGTCGGGTCGATAAAGTGTACGTTCGTCCCATCCGGCGCCAGAATGAAGTCGTCGTGGTCGCGCGGCACCACCCGCCCGCCGGTATGCGCGTCGATCGCCCGCAGCAGGCGCGCCTCGTCGTCATGCTCGACCGGCAGAAATACCTCGGTATTGTACAGCGTGGTCTGGGCGCGCAGCCAGGCGGAATGCACGGATACGCCGAGCGACAGCCGCGCATACGGCGCGGCCATATCCAGCGCCTCCGTGATGGATTCCGGCTCGTGCGCGGTCAGGATAACGGTGGTCACACCGATGCGCTGCAGCACGCCGACCGCCGCGCGCACGTCCGTGCCATCCGCCATATGCCCTTCGTCGTCCTCGATCAGCAGCTCGGCAATCACCGTGCGGCCGGTCAGGTCGCCCAGCGCCAGCACGGCCGCGCGCAGAGCAGCGAACGTCTGCGCCCCCCGCAGGTAGTAAAACGCGGCGCCGTCATGCAGCAAAGGCCGGAACGCCTGCTTGCACAGGCTGATGTAGTGCATCGTGAGCGGGCGCTCGCACGTTTCCCTGTCCGGCACGGGCGGGCAATCGAGCGGCAGGCCGACCGGCAGGCCGTCGAGCGCCTCCGCCCACTCCGCACAGGTCGCCCCATCGGGCGCGAGCGCGCCGGCGAAGCCTTCCGGACGCGACCGGTAAAGCGGCAGCGCCTCCGGTCCTGTCAGCATGAGCTGCGGTTTATGGCTGTTCTGGCACAAAGGAATGTCCAAAATCTATCTTCCTCCCAAGAAAGACGGTAACTCAGTTTTTCTTCCAGCTGCCGTCGGGCAGCGCGGTATACTGCTGCGGCTCTTCCGCCGCCAGCTTGCACAGCTCCAAAGCGGTCTGCAGCTGCTGGTCCAGCACAAAGGTCTGCCCATCCAGCGTCTGCATCGCCCCGTCCAGCGCCTGCAGCATCTCAGGCGAGGCATACAGGTCGGGCGCCAGCTCATAGCTTTCGCGGAACGCGGCCACCGCGTCCAGCACGTTCCCGTCAAAGGTGCCGGTCGCCTCGTCGATCAGCCCGAGCAGCGCGAGGCGCTCGGTCATGGCGTACACATCGTCCGACTGGTCGCCGAAGCGCAGGGTCCTGGTGGTGTCCAGCTGGGACAGGCCGGCGCCGTTGACCGTAACCTCACGGTTGCCGATCTGGATATCCGGCGTCAGGCCGACGCCCTCGTAGCAGCCCTGCTTTGGCAGCTCAAGCTCCAGCGTGGTAATCACCAGCTTGTCGCCGTTGACCAGCGGGAAATGGTACTGCCCCTGCCCCTTGCCGTAGGTCTTTTCCCCGATCAGGAGTGCGGCGCCGGTGTCCTGCAGGCTGCCCGCGAGCAGTTCGGCCGCCGAGGCCGTGCCGCCGTCCACCAGCACGATAATCTGGTTAAGCGGCAGCCCGCCGCCCGTGGAGAACGTCTGTTCCAGACCGCCCATATCGCTGCGCCAGCGCACGCCCGCCAGGTAGACCTCCGCCTCCTGCGTCATGGCGTCGGCCATCCTGAGCGCGATATCGATTACGCCGCCGCCGTTGCCGCGCAGGTCGAGGATGACCGCACGGGTATTTTTCTCATCCAGCCCCTCCCAGATCTCGGAGAAGGCGGCCCAGTCGTTTTGCGACCCGATCGCGCTGACCTTGATGTATTCCACGCCGTCGGCCATGGTCTTGCTGGAAACATAAACCTGGTTGACCTGACGGCGCACGCAGTCGACCTCGATCTCGCGCCCCTGACGGCGCACGGTGAGCGAAACGCGCGTACCCTCCTCGCCGCGCAGCCGCTCGGCCGCCTCGGCGCTGGTCAGGCCGGACGCGTCCGCCCCGTCAATCCGGACAATCAGGTCGCCGATCTCCAGGCCGGCCTCCTCAGCCGCGGAATACCGCAGCACCTCGCCGATCTGCACACCGCCCGCGGTCTCCTGCAGGCCCACGCCGATGCCGATAAAGCCCTCCAGCGTCGAAAAGCCCTGCGTGTACTCCTCGCTCGACAGGTACATGGAATGGGTATCCAGCAGGGAGAGAATGTCGTTGACGACATGGTACAGCTCCTCCGGATGCTCTTCCAGATACTTATTGATATAATTCTGCAGAACATAGGGATCGTTCTCCGCCTTCAGGCCGAACGCGTCGATCAGCGCCCACACCCCGTCAAACCAGGTTTCGCTTTCCCCATCCTGCGTCACCGCACCCGCCGGCACGACCAGCAGCGCGCCCGCCAGGGCGAGCGACGCCAGCCTTTTTACGAATTTTTTCATTTGCTTCTCCATTTCCGTGTCCTGCGCGCGCATGCGGCAGTCGGGTCACATCGTTTCGGGCGCTTCCACGCCGATCAGACCGAGCGTGTTCGCAATCGCCTGCCGCGCCGCCAAGCACAGCGCCAGGCGCGCCGCGCACAGCTTTTCATCCTCGCACTTGATGCGGCACGCGTTATAGAAGTGGTGGAACTGCTGCGCGAGCGCCACCGCGTATTTGTTCAGGCGCGAGGGGTCGCGGCTCTGCGCCGCCTGCGCGATCTCCTCGGGCAGCAGCGCGATCGCCTTGACGAGCTGGCGCTCGTCCGCGCCGGTCAGCACGGACAGATCGACGGCCGACGTATCCGGCATGGGTACGCCGCCCTCCACGCAGTTTTTGATGACCGAGCAGATGCGCGCGTGCGCGTACTGCACATAATACAGCGGGTTGTCCGAATCCTGCTTGACCGCAAGGTCCAGATCAAACTCCATCTGGGTCTCGGCCGCGCGGGAATTGAAGAAGAACCGCGCCGCGTCCACCGGAATCTCGTCGAGCAGGTCGGTCAGGGTCAGGCTCTTGCCCGTGCGCTTGGACATGCGCACGACCTCGCCGCCCTGCATCATGCGCACGAGCTGCATGAGCACGATCTCCAGGCGGTGCGAGCCGTCCAGACCGAGCGCGTCCAGCGCGCACTGCAGGCGCTTGACGTGGCCGTGGTGATCCGCGCCCCAGATATTGATAACGCGGTCGAAGCCGCGCTTTTCAAACTTGTTGCGGTGGTAGGCGATATCCGCCGCGAAATAGGTGTAAAACCCGTTCGCGCGGCGCAGCACGTCGTCCTTATCACAGCCGAAGTCGGTCGAGCGCAGCCAGAGCGCGCCGTCCTCTGTTTCGTAGGTCGCGCCCTTCTCGGTCAGCATATCTATGGTTTCCTTGACGTAGCCGCTCTCATGCAGCTCGCTCTCGCGGAACCAGACGTCGTAATTGATTTTATAGCGGCCCAGGTCGCGCTCCATGCGCGCGATGTTGGTGGGCAGGCCGTAGCCCTCGATGATGGCGAAGCGCTCCTCGGGGGTCTTGTCCAGCAGGCTGTCGCCGTACTGCCCGACCAGGTCGTGCGCGAGCGCCTTAATATCGTCGCCCTGGTACCAGGACGGGTCGAATTCGATCGCGTCCTCGCCGCGCACCTCCTGGATGTAGCGGCCCTCGACCGAGTGGGCGAACTTATCCACCTGGTTGCCCGCGTCGTTGATATAGAACTCGCGGGTCACGGTGTTGCCCGACCAGTCCAGCACAGCGGCCAGGCAGTCGCCCAGCACGCCGCCGCGCGCGTTGCCCATGTGCATCGGGCCGGTGGGGTTGGCGGATACGAACTCCACCATCACCTTTTCCGGCGCGGGGGTCTGGGTGCGGCCGTAGTCCGCGCCCATCTCGAACACGTTTTTGACCGCCTTTTCATACCAGCCCTGGTTCAGCGTAAAATTCATGAAGCCCGGGCCGGCGATCTCCACCGTGTCAAAGCAGCTGTCCGCCAGGTCGAGGTTTTCCACAATCGCCTCCGCGATCCTGCGCGGCGCCGTGCGCAGCGGCTTGGCGCACTGCATGGCGAACGTGGAAGCCCAGTCGCCGTTTGCGGCGTCCTTGGGCGTTTCCACCGCAACGGGCGGGATGTCGCCTTCCGGCAAAACGCCCGCGGCGACCGCCTTGTGGTAAGCCGCCTCGACGACCCGCGTCGCCTCGGCGCGTGCGAATTCATATGCGTTCATTTGTTCACTCTCCGTTACTTTTTCGTCCTTATGCTGGCGTTGTGGAAACGATCATTTCAAAATGATGCTCCCCCATAACCGAATGATCCACCTCTATCGTATAATCGATCACCAGCTCGCCGCCGTTTTCCCCCACCGTGTTGCGGATGTGGGAGGTATGCGTCGCAATCGCCATTTCCGTACCGACCGGCGTCTGATACAGCCCGATATGCCGCTCATCCTCGGAGAACAGCATATGGGAGGGGTAGGTCCCCGTCCGGATGAGCGAAACTGTCTTTCCGTCCAGCTTGACGGTGGTCCGCGTCCCTTCCAGTCCGGTCAGCTCGCTCTCCTCATAGGCGATATAATATTTGCCGCCGCGCTCATACAGCGTGGCCGCCGTGACCAGGTCGATCTGCTCCTCCTCGCAGTCCGCAAACTGCTGCGTGGAGCAGATTGACAGCCAAACATCCTTCTTCATATCATTCCCCATTTTCCGTCCGGCGGCGCACCGCCGGCGCTGAACTATCCGGTCAGTACCGTGAGATCTCGACCAGCTCCGCCTCCCCCGCGGCCGGCTGCTGCAAAAACAGGCCGGCAAGCTGGGTAAAGCCCTGCGGGTCGTCCGAAACGAAATACTGCGTGCCGCCCGGCCCTGCGCCCTGCTCGACCTGTGTGCGCGCGGCATTCGCCGCTTCCGCGCCGGAGTCGATCAGCGTCACGCCTTGCATAAAGTCCCCGATCACATCCGCCAGCAGCGGGTAATGCGTACAGCCCAGGATCAGCGTATCCACGCCCGCCTCCCGCAGCGGCGTTAAGTATTCGCGCACGACCGTTTCAATCACGACGTCGCCGCGCGACACGCGGCCGTTTTCCACCAGCGGCACGAACAGCGGACACGCGCACACCGTCAGCGCGAGCGGGGAGCGCTCCGCGGTCAGGCGGCGCTCATACGCGCCCGACCGCACGGTCGCCGCCGTGCCGATCACGCCGATGCGCCCGTTTTTTGTTTCCCGCAGCGCGCGGCGGCACGCAGGCTCGACCGTGCCGATGATCGGGATATCGTTTTCCTCGCCCAGCAGGTCGAGCGCAACCGAAGAAACCGTATTGCAGGCGACGATTATCGCCTTCAGGTCGAACTGCCGGAGGAAAGCCACATCCTGCCGCGCGTATTTGATGATAATATCGCGGCCGCGCGTACCGTACGGCACGCGGCCGGTGTCCCCAAAATAGATGATCCGCTCCTGCGGCATGATCTCCTGCAGGCGGCGCACTGCGGTCAGCCCGCCCAGGCCGGAGTCAAACACGCCGATGGCCCGGTTATCCATGGCGCTCCTCCCGCGCGAAAGAGATCAGCCGGTCGAGCAGCTCGGGATACCGCACGCCCTCATAATCAAACAGCTTGGGGTACATGCTGATCGAGGTAAAGCCCGGGATGGAATTCAGCTCGTTGAACACGACCTCCCCATCCGCATGGGTGACAAAAAAGTCCACGCGGGCCAGGCCGCGGCAGCCCAGCGCCCGATACACGCGCAGCGCGTTGCGCCGCACGGTTTCGATCTGCCGCTCGGTGATATGCGCCGGAATGTACAGCTTGGAGCTTTCATCCTTATATTTTGCGTCAAACGTATAAAATTCCTGGGTCGGCGCGATCTCGCCGACCGTGGAAGCGACCGGCTCGCGGTTGCCAAGCACCGCGCACTCGACCTCATGCCCGTCGATAAACTCCTCAACCAGCACCTTGTCGTCCAGTGCAAACGCCTCGGTCAGCCCCGCGGCCAGTTCGAGCATGTTGTTCGCCTTGGCCACGCCCACGGACGAGCCCTGGGAGCAGGGCTTGACGAACACGGGGAACGAGCCGAGCTGTTCGGCCGCCGTGCGGACCACACCCTCGGCGCCCCGCTCAAAGTCATGGCGCAGCGCCAGATAGTATTTCGCCTGCCGCACGCCCGCGGCCTCCACCAGCACCTTGGTGATGGATTTATCCATGGAATTCGCGCTTGCCGCGACGCCGCAGCCCACATAGGGGATGCCCGCCAGCTCCAGAAGGCCCTGCACCGTGCCGTCCTCGCCGCCCGCGCCGTGCAGGACCGGAAACACGCAGTCCAGCCGGACGGTTTCGGCCGCGCCCTCCCGCAGGAGGACCAGGCCATGCACGCCGCGGTCAGGCGGGAGCAGCGCCGGCACCAGATCCGCCATGCGCTCCCACGAGCCGTTCTCGATCCGCTCGACATCGCAGGTCGGGCAGTAGCGCCACGCCCCGTCGCGCGTGATGCCGACCGCGTAGATTTCGTATTTCGTCCTGTCCAGATTGCGCAGGATGGACGCCGCGGACAGGCAGGATATCTCATGCTCGCTTGAAATACCGCCGAACAATACCGCCAATTTCATTTTATGGAATTCGCCCTTTCTTGCTCTTTACTGCTTTTCATTCGTATACGGATAACATTATACGCCATATAGCGCATAAATACAATGAAAAACTATGCGTTTCCGCGCACCGTTCTTACAAAATTTACATTTGCTTCACACCTTTTTTTGAGATACCCGTTGACATCGCATATTATATTTCATATAATATTATTGCAAACACAGAAAGAGGTGGCTTCCATGTCTTATCCCATCGCCTCCTCCCTGCTTGACGGTATCGTCCTTGCGGTGGTCGAGCGGGAGAGCACCTACGGCTACCGTATCACGCAGGATGTGCAGAAAGTGCTGGAAATATCGGAATCCACGCTGTATCCGGTGCTGCGCCGCCTGCAGAAAGACGGCTGCCTGACGACCTATGACGAGGCCTACGCCGGACGGAACCGGCGCTACTATAAGATCACCGACCACGGCCGCGCCCAGCTCCGGCAGCACCGGATCGACTGGCAGAATTACCGGAACGGGATCGACGCGATCTTTTTTGGAGGGTAAACCCATGAACAGAAGCGAGTATATGGCCGCGCTGCGCCGCGCGCTCTCCGTCCTGCCCGAGGAGGAGCGCGCCAGCGCGCTGCGCTATTATGAGGAATATTTTGACGATGCCGGTCCGGAAAACGAACGACGGGTGATCGAGGACCTTGGCGCGCCGGAAACGGTCGCAGGGCAGATCCTTGCCGATTACCGCGAGCTGACCACCGTCCCCCGCCAGGGCGGCGCCGCTTCCGGCGCGCCAGCCGCGCCCAGGCGCGGCTGGCGCGGCATCAACCCCTGGCTGCTGCTGCTCCTCGTCGTGCTGGCGATTCCCATTGGGGTCCCGCTCGCCGGCGCTTTCATTGGCGTATGCGCCGCTGTGCTGGGCGTGCTGGCCGCCGCGCTCCTGTCCGTGCTGGCGTTCGTGGTGGTGATCCCGTTCTGCCTGCTGGCTGCGGGCATCGTGCTGTGCGGCATTTCCTTTGTCCTCTGGGGCGCGCCCGCGAGCGCGCTCGTCACGCTGGGCTGCGGCCTGATGCTGTTCGCGCTCGGCGTGCTGGTGTCGCTGTTGGCCATCAAGCTGTGTACGCTGTTCGTGCCGCCGGTGTTCCGCGCCTTTGTCGCGCTGGTGCGCTGGCCGTTCGATAAGCTGAGAAACCGCAATCAGGGAGGTGGGGCGCAATGAAAAAGCTGATCCTTGCCTGCTGCGTGCTGTTCGTGCTGGGCGGCGGGCTTGCCGCGGGCGGCTGGGCGGCAGGCGGCGAGCTGTACGCCTCTTATTACAGCGGCGCGTTCCACTCCTTGCGGGAGACGCTGCACATCCCGCACTGGCGGGAATGGTGGGACGAGGACGGCGTCCGTCATTCCGGCTTTTTCCGTGACGCGCTGGACGAGATCCAGGACGAGGTGCGCGGCCATATCGACGATGCGCTGGACGAGGTCCGGCCGGATTCCGACGCTTCCCTGTATCCCAGCGGCCGCGCTGGCTATACTGTTTTTTACGGAAAGTCCGACACGCTCCTTCAGGAGCTTGACCTGTCGGTTGACGGAAACAGCGGCTCCGTCCTGCTGAAAGCCGGAACGGATTATACCGTCTCTGGCGGCGCCACCGTCCTGACCGACCATTTTGACGGGGAAGCGTGGTCGCTGTCCCTGTTCTGCCGCGAGGGGGAGCAGATCACGGTCACGCTACCCGCGCTTGCCATGCTGCGCTCGGTCGATATCCATTTGCAGGGCTGCAGTCTGGATTTTGACGGCTCCATCGGTGCCGGCGAAATCGATATCGAGCTGGCGGACGGCACGCTGAACTGCGGCGAGCTTTTCGCATCCGGCGCGCTCGACCTGTCCATCGGAAGCGGGGGCGTCTATGCGGAACGGCTCTCCGCGGCTGAACTGGATATCGAGGTCGAAAGCGGCGGGCTGGACTGCGAAAGCCTGGCCGCAAACGATACTCTGGACCTCACCATTGAAAGCGGCGCGGCTTCTGTCGATCTGCTCTCCGCCCCTGTCATTGAAGCGGAGGTCGGCACAGGCAGCCTGGATGCCGGCGTCGCGGTTTCCGACCGTTTCGGCTATCAGGCTGTCGCTTCGGCAGGCTCGGTCTATCTGAACGGCACGGAGATCGCCGGAGATATTGCCGGCGCGCACCGCGCTTTCCAAAAGGGCAGCGACCCCATGCTCCGGCTGAACGTTGCGGGCGGCTATATCGAATTGGTCACCGACCCATCAGACGCTCCTGCGGCGCACCGTACCGCAAGCCTTCCCTCTTGACGAACCCCTCAAAACAACGTATGATAGATGAAAAGGAGTCTTTACTATGAATGGCAAAAAGCTGTACCGCAGCGAATCCGACCGCATGCTGTGCGGCGTGTGTGCAGGCATCGCGGAGTATTTCCAGATCGACGCGACGCTGATCCGCCTCGCCTGGGTATTCCTTTGCTGCTTCGGCGTGTTTCCCGGCGTAGTGGCCTATATCATCGCCGCAATCATCATCCCGACCCAAAGCGCGGTTCAATAAGCCTACCAACGAGAGGATGTGTCCCCCTTATGAATGAAAACCAGCAGCCCCTGCAGGACGAGGAAAACACCGCCGAAGAAAACCAGGCGGTCGAAGCCGCGGAAACCAGCGGGCCGGAGCAGCCGGAAGGCCCCGCCGAGGACCGCGTATTCGGCATGCCGCGTACCTGCTTCCGCGGCACGGCGCTGGGCGTCGCGTTCGGTTTTCTCCTGTGCGGCTTTGCCGGCATCCTGTTTGATGTCCAGCTGGACTCCACCATGTGCGTGATCGTATGCGCCGCGGCCGGCTACCTGATCTCCCGCATGGTGTACAGAAAGCGCGGGACGGACGCATCCCAGAACGGCAAATAACGCAAAAAAGCAGCCGGCGAGCTATGCCTGCTGCTTTTTTGCGCGATATTCCCCTGTCCCCAAAGCAAAGGAGGAGATTTTTCCATGAAAACCGCTGTCGTTTATTTCTCCCTCGGCGGCGCGACGCGTTCGTTCGCCCGCGCGGAAGCGAATGCGCGCGGCGCGGACCTGCTCGAAGCCGTGCCGGAGAAAAAATATAACCCGTTTTCCGCGCTTGTCCGCGGCTGCCCCGCCGCCATGCGCCAGAAAAGCGTGCCGCTGTCGCAAGCGCCCGACCTGACCGGCTATGAGCGCATCGTCCTGATGGCGCCGGTCTGGGGCGGCTTCCCCGCGCCGCCGTTCAACAGCATCGCCGGCCTGCTCCCGCGCGGCGCGGAGGTGGAGGCGCTGCTCGTTTCCGCCAGCGGAAGCAGTGAAAAAAGCCGCGCCAAGGTGCGCGCGCTGCTGGAAGCCCAGGGCTGTCGGGTCGTCGCCCAGCGCGACATCCGCTCGCACCGATGAGGGCGTACACCTATATCCTGCGCTGTGCGGACGGCACGCTGTACTGCGGCTGGACCAACGATCTGACCGCCCGCCTCGCCGCGCACAACAGCGGAAAGGGCGCGAAATACACGCGCGGCCGCGGGCCGGTCACCCTGGCCTACAGCGAGTTGTTCGGCACGCAGGGAGAGGCCATGCGCCGCGAAGCGGCGCTCAAGCGGCTGCCGCGCCCGCAGAAGCTCGCGCTCATCCAAAGCCAGGCGGACGGGGAACTGCTCACCATTTACGACGCCGACGGACGGCCCTGCGGCGATCGGCCGCGCGCGGTCGTGCATGCACAGGGGTTGTTCCACCACGTCTGCCACCTGTGGACGGCCGGCCGGTGGGACGGCACGCCCGGCCTTTGGCTGCAGCAGCGGGCGTTTGACCGCCCGCTCTATCCCGGCGGGTACGATCTCGCCTCGACCGGACACATCGACCCCGGCGAAACGCCCGAAGCCGCCGTTCTGCGTGAGGCGCGCGAGGAGATTGGGCTGGACCTGTCCCCCGACAGTCTGGTTGCGGGCGGCAGCTACCGCCAGCGCTACCCGCGCGGCGAGGGCGGCGGCTTTGACGATGAACTGGCGTTCGCTTTCCTGACCCGTCTGGACGGCATACCGGCTTTCGCACCGGGCAGCGAGGTCGCAGGCATGGCGTTTGTCCCGCTGGAGGGTTTCGCCGCCGCGCATGAAAGCGCCGCGCCGCTCACGGGACGGCGCGCGGACGGGAGCCGCCTGACCATCCTGCACGAAAGCCTGTGCTGCCTGCACGGCGCGGAGTGGGAGGGCGTCCGCGGTGCGCTGCAGGCGCTGCTCGCCCCCGAAAGCGCAAAATAAAAAGGGCTGTCCCTCGGACAGCCCTTTTTCCATTCATTTGCCCATCGCGCCAAGCACAATATTGCACCCCAGGCAGGCCGCGGCGCAGACCGCATACACGACCGCCCGCTGGCGGCACGCCCTCGCCTTGGGGTCCTCCTGCTTGTCCGCCTGTTCGGTGCGGCCGCAGATCATGCCGTACCGAAGCTGCTGAAAGATCGTCAGCCCCGCGAATGCGGCGAACATGACGAGCAGCACGCGCTGCACGGTTTCCATCTCAGTGGATCAGGTTGAGCACGAGCGCCGCGATCACGAAGATCACGCCGACAACCGAGGTCAGGCGCGCGAAGATCTTATCCGCCGCGGTCGCCTTGCCGGAGCCGAAGAACGTTTCCGCGCCGCCGGAGATCGCGCCCAGGCCCTGCTGCGCGCCGTTCTGGAGCAGTACAACGACAATCAGGAACAGGCTGGCGACAATCATTACGATCGAAAGAGCGATTTGTGCAGTAGTCATGGCTTTTATTCCTCCATTATTTTATCGCGCGGTGCCGCGCGTTTTACTTGCGTACATGGTACTATATCACACGAACGCCGGTTTTTCAAGTGTTTTTTTACAAAAAAGGCTTCAAAATGCCTTTCAAGGGGTCGCCGGCCGCGTTTGCATACACCTTGCGGCCGGCAAGGTCCACCACTGCGAGCCGGATCGCCGACCAGCCGCCCTGCTCCCCCTCGTAATGCCGCTCCGCGGACAGCTTTTTGATTTTTTTCTGCAGCGCCTTATCGACGGGGCCGGCAGCCAGGATCAGCGAAACCAGGGAAAAGCTGTGCTGCGCGTCCGCCTGCACCAGCGCGTCCTCGGCCGCCGCGGCGTATGTCCACCACCCGTCCAGCGCCGCTTCCTCCAGATCGGGCGCGGCGAACAGCAGCCGGTACTCATGCGCATGGGTGGTGCTGCCGGTCGGCATGATGCCGAGGATCTTACGCTCGCTGCTGACGCTGAAGCTGCTCAACAGCGCCGCCGTGCGGCCCGCGACCTCGGCGTTCCGCCGTGAAACGAACGCCTCGTCCAGCCCGCCTTGCAGCCTGTCGCGAAACGCAACAAATTCGGTCGAAAAATCCATATCTGTCCCTCTTCCGCTCACAGGTCGGACGGGTATTCGCCCCGCCTTGTCATATCCGCAATCGCGGCGCTGACCACCGGCTTATCCTCCCGATAGGTCACGCCGAACCAGCGCGCGTCCGTCGTCAGCACCTTGGCCGAGGCGCGCCCCGCTTCGATCAGCTCGTCCACGGCAAACGGCAGGTAGTATTCGCCTTTCATCGGGTTGAGCGGCAGCTTCTCCGCAAAAAAGCGGCGCAGCCCCTGGTCGAGCGCGGGCAGGAACGAGGGGGTAAAGCCCCAAAGGTTCATGGAAACCGGCGTCCCCTCCGGAATGGCGCCGGCCGGCGCGTCCCCGTCCGCGGCATAGACGATCGTACCGTCCGCGGCGCGCGCGATCGCGGTGCGCTCGACGATGCTGGTCAGGAAGCCGTCCCCGTCCGCCGTGCAGACGCCGCGGGAGACCGTGCCGTTTTCCGTCAGCGTATTCTCCACCCGATAGCCGACCATGCAGTAGCGGTATTTTTCGTCGTCCGCCGCCGACGAGAGATAGGCGTAAATCTGCCGGAACGCGTCCGCCCCGTAAAAATCATCCGCGTTGATGACCGCGATCGGGCAGCCGCCGGCCAGCTCCTTCGCGCACCAGACCGCGTGCGCCGTGCCAAGCGGCTTTTCCCTGCCCGCCGGCGCCGCCAGCCCCGCGGGCAGGCGGTCAAGCGTCTGATAGGCATACTCCACCTGCATGAAGCGGCGCGCCTTTTGTCCGATCGCGCGCTCAAACGCCTCGTGCAGCTCCGGCCGGATGATGAAAACCACCCGTTCAAAGCCCGCGCGGTGCGCGTCGTAAATCGAATAATCCAAAATGATCTGCCCGTCCGGACCGACCGGATCGATCTGCTTGAGCCCGCCGTAGCGCGACCCCATGCCCGCGGCCATGATCACCAAAACCGGTTTTTGCATCGCTTGCTCCCTCTTCCCTGACCGGCACGGCCCTTTCCCGCGCCGCATCGTTCCGCTTTTTCGCGTTTAATTTGCCATCCTTTTGGCATACTTTATTATTATACAAGACCGTATCAGAAAACACAAGATGTTTGCACACCGCTTCGGGTTTTTTGTAGAAAAACATGAAAATCCGCAAAAGGCCTTGCGGACGATTGCAAAATCAGGGGAGAACTGTTAAAATATTGCCGTTAAAAATATATCAGAGTGTAAAACGCGATCTGTAGAGAGAGGATTTTGTTTCGATGCGTAAAACAAAGATTATTTGCACGCTCGGCCCCGCGACCGACGCGGTCCTGCCCGAAATGATTAAGGCGGGCATGAACGTTGCCCGTATGAACTTCAGCCACGGCTCCCATGAGGAGCACAAGGCGCGCATGGACGCCGTAAAGGCCGCGCGCGCGGCGCTTGGCATGCCGGTCGGCATCATGCTCGATACCAAGGGACCGGAAATCCGGACCAAGACGTACCGTGACGGCAAAATCGAAATCGTGGAGGGGCAGGAATTCACCCTGACCACCCGCGATATCGAAGGCGACAATACGATCGTTTCCATCACCTATGACGGCCTGCCCAACGATGTCAAGCCCGGCACCCGCATCCTGATCGACGACGGCCTGGTGGCGTTCGACGTGGTGGAGATCAAAAACGGCACCGACATTGTGTGCAAGGCGCTCAACGGCGGCCCGCTGTCCAACCGCAAGTCCATCAACGTACCCGGCATCAAGCTGAACATGAAGTTCGTGTCCGACAAGGACCGCGAGGATATCGAGTTCGGCCTGACCCAGGGCATTGATTTCATCGCCGCTTCCTTTACCCGCAGCGCGCAGGACGTGCGCGACATCAAGGCCATCCTCAAGGCGCACGGCAAGGAGGATGTCGAGATCATCTGCAAGATCGAGAATATGGAAGGCGTCAACAACATCCAGGAGATTCTGGACGAGGCCAACGGCGTCATGGTCGCCCGCGGCGACCTGGGCGTTGAGGTCCCGTTCGAGGAACTGCCCGAGATCCAGAAGAACATCATTAAAACCTGCATCTCGCGCGGCAAGCGCGTCGTGACCGCGACCCAGATGCTCGAATCCATGGCCAAAAACCCGCGCCCGACCCGCGCCGAGGTTTCCGACGTTGCCAACGCCGTTTACGACGGCACCAGCGCCATCATGCTGTCCGGCGAAACCTCGGTCGGCAAGTATCCGGTCGAGACGGTCGCCACCATGAGCCGCATCGCGGAGAACGCCGAGCGCACCATCCACTACGACCGCCGCCGCACCACCCGTCTGGAATTCCAGAACATGAACGTCGGCGGCGACCCCAAGACCAACGCCATCGCGCACGCGACCTGCTCGACCACGCACGACCTGGGCGCGAAGTGCATCGTCGCCTTCACCGACTCCGGCATGAGCGCGCGCGCGGTATCGACCTACCGCCCGGGCGCGGCCATCATCGGCGCCACCCCGTCCGAAAAGACCTACCACCGCCTGACCATGTCCTGGGGCGTCACGCCGGTGCTCGTCCCCAACCGCCCGTCCTCGGACGCGGAGCTGTTCGAGCTTTCCGCCAAGGCGGCGGTCGCGGCCTGCGGGCTTGAGGCCGGCGATATCATGACGGTCACCGCCGGCGTGCCGATCGGCAAGGTCAACTACACCAACAGCCTGCGCGTGCTGCAGCTCACGGAGGAGCTTCTCGCACACGGCTTCCAGGACTGATCTTCCCATGTCGGTAAAACGCTTCCAGCGCAGCCTTGTGCGCGTGCTCACCGTGCTTGTGGTCATTTCCATCCTGGCCTGTCTGGGCCTGTACCTGTACCGGATGTTTTTCGGCTACAACCGCGATTCCTCCCTGTTTGAGGCGGACCTCGCCGCCGGCGTCAAGGCGGACGAGAACATCACCAATATCGCCCTGTTCGGCCTGGACGTCCGTCCGGAGGAGGAGAACTGCCGCTCGGACGCCATGATGATCGTCACGGTGGACAACACGCGCGGCAAGATCAAGCTGATCTCGCTCATGCGCGATTCGCTTGTCTCGATCGACGGGTACGGCGAGACCAAGCTCAACGAGGCCTACTTCTACGGCGGGCCGAGCCTTGCCATCCGCACCATAAACGAGAGCTTCGGCACGGATATCACGGACTATATCGCGGTCAACTTCAACCAGCTCGTCGAGATCATCAATGCGATGGAAGGCGTTGAGATCGACGTGCAGGACTATGAGCTGAACGAGCTGAACCGCGTCATCCGCGATTACGGCCTGGAGCAGGGGCAGACCTTCCAGAGCGTGCAAAGCGCCGGCCTGCAGACGCTGGACGGCGTGCAGGCGTTGTGCTACGGCCGTATCCGCAAGGGCGGAACGGGCGACGACTGGGGGCGCGTGGAGCGGCAGTCGGTCGTGCTGAGCGCGCTGTTTGATAAGGTCCAGTCCCTGAGCGCCAGCAGGCTGATCGGTCTGATGCAGAAGCTGATGCCCTATGTGACGACCTCGCTCTCCCCGACCGAGATCGCGCCGCTCATCGTCGGCGCGGTCAGGAACGGCATGCCTGCGCTGGAGCACACCCGCGTCCCGCTGGACGGGGAGTGGAACTATTACGGCTCGTCCGGCGAATATATCCTGTACGACCTGGATGTCGCCGCGGACCATATCCACGAGTATATTTATAACGACGTTTTCCCCGGCGATACCTCGGGCTCCCACGCCGCCAACGGCACGGATGCGGACAGCGGCTCCGGCACGGACGGCGCCGGCCCCATGGGCGGCATCGATTTTGACGAGCCGCCGACCGGCCCCATGACCACGGACGATTCGCTTTCGTCCGGCAGCGCCGAGGACCCCGCCTCTCTCGCGGAGGAGGGCGGCTGGTACGACGAGGAGACCGGCGATTACTACGATTCCGACGGAGACCGCTATTATCTGGACGAAAGCGGAAAACGGGTGTATTATTAAGTCAATATGATCGATGCAAGGGGGTATGACACACGATCATACCCCCTTTATTTCAGAATTCTGAGAAAAAAGGAAGACCTCTGCTATGTATGTGAAACGTGTTCTCCCCAACGGCGTGCGCCTGATCACCGAGCGGATCGACACCGTGCGCACCGCGTCCGTCGGCATCTGGGTCGGCAACGGCAGCCGCTATGAGCCGGCCGCGCTCGGCGGCATCTCGCACTTTATCGAGCATATGATCTTCAAGGGTACGGACAAGCGCTCCGCCCGGCATATCGCCATCGCGATCGACGCGCTTGGCGGGCAGGCCAACGCATTCACGGACAAGGAATGCACCTGCTACTACATGAAGGTGCTGGACAAGCGCCTGCAGACCGGCGTTTCCATCCTGGCCGATATGTTCATGCACTCCCGCTTCGCGCAGGAGGATATCGACCTGGAGCGGGGCGTGGTGCTGGAGGAGATCGATATGTACGAGGACTCGCCGGAGGACGTGGCGATCGACAAGCTGTTTGAGGCCTGCTACGCCGGCTCGGCGCTCGGCCGGCCCATCCTCGGCACGGCCGAAACGCTGCAGGCGATCAACTCGGAAGCCATGCACGACTACATGCGCCGCTATTACCGTCCCGCGGACACCGTGGTATCCGTTTCCGGCCACTTCACGGAGGAGGACCTGGATTACATCGCGGAGCTGTTCTCCCATATGGAGGGTGAGGGCCGCAACCAGATCACGCCCGCCGCCTACCAGCCCAGCCTGGTGCTGCGCGAAAAGGAGATCGAGCAGAACCACCTGTGCCTGTCCTTCCCCGGCGTTTCGCTCCTGTCCGAGGAGCGCTTCGCCATGAACCTGTTAAGCTCCATCCTGGGCGGCGGCATGTCCTCCCGCCTGTTCCAGAGCGTGCGCGAGCAGAACGGCCTCTGCTATTCGGTCTATACCTTCACCACCCCGCATCTGGATACCGGCCTGTTCTCGATCTACACCGGCCTCGGTCCGGAAACCGAGCAGAAGGCGCTGGCGCTGATCGTGCGCGAGCTGCATGCCTTCTGCGACAACGGTCCGGAGCCGGATGAGCTGTCCCGCTGCCGCGAGCAGGTCAAGACCAACCTGCTCATGGGGCTGGAAAGCACCGGCACCCGCATGATGACCATTGGCCGCAGCGAACTGCTGCGCGGCGAGGTCTCCGCGATCGAGCAGGTGCTCGCCGCTTATGATCGGGTCACGGCCGACGACCTGCTTGCGCTCGCGCGCCGTGTGTTCGACTTTTCGCAGGCCTCGCTCGCCGTGGTCGGGCAGCCGGAAAAACAGGAAACCTACCGCGCGCTGCTGCAGTAACGGCCGGCCTCCTCCTTGTTTCTTGACATACCCCCCCGTTTTGGTATACTATACGCACAGAGAGTCAATGGAAGCGTTGTTTTTTGTGGGGAGGGAATGAAAATGAAGAGACTTTTATCCATATTGGCAGCCGCCTGCCTGCTGTGCTGCCCGCTTTCCGGCTGCAGTCCGGCGCCGTCCGATGATGACCAGGCCGGGGCTGACATGCGCCTGTCACCGGTCAGCCTGACGGAAGAGGAAACCAAACTGCTGTGGCTCGCGGGTGTGGATGTGCGGAACAGCGCCTCGTTCACCCTGTATGACTACCAGACGGAC
Source organism: Agathobaculum sp. TL06 (assembly GCF_054658635.1). Lineage (NCBI taxonomy): Bacteria > Bacillati > Bacillota > Clostridia > Eubacteriales > Butyricicoccaceae > Agathobaculum > Agathobaculum sp. TL06. The sequence continues at coordinate 2,681 of NZ_BAAGGY010000011.1, read as the reverse complement.
GGGAACCTGCACGCGATCTTTTTCTCCCGTTACCTGTTAAACGATGCGCTCGAATGGGAAAAGGACGCTTCCTTCTCCCCGGGCGCCTTTGACGAAACGCCGCTTGACGCCGCGGGGCGTCTCTCCCTGACCCTGGGGGAGGACGGCGCCTACACGTTTTATGTCCACGCGGAGGGCGGGCTTGGCTACAGCCATCCGGCGCCCCAGCTTCCGGAGGGCCTGCCCGAACCCGCCGCAGTCGGCGCAAGCAGTCAGACAGAACCGCTTGCCATCACTTACGGCCAGGAAATCCCCCTGCTCATCCGCACGATACGGGACGATGACTCGCTGGCGCTGTTTGCGCCGGGCGAGACGCTGGAAACCGATCCCCAGCAGCTTGAGCGGTTCCGCGGCGCGGCCTTTACCGAAGCCTACACCGTTACGTTTTTCGACCAGGTCCCACAGATATGAAAAAAGCCGTCCGCACCTGCGGACGGCTTTTTCTTTACCGGTCCACGACCGGTATTTCGGTTTCGTCTTTTTCATCCAGATGGTTCAGATAATGCTTGGTTTCGCGCGCGATTACGCCGGACAGCAGCAATACCGCGATCAGGTTGGGTACCGCCATAAGCGCGTTCAGGATATTCGCCACCGTCCAGGCAAGGTCGAGGGAAAGCACCGGCCCGATCACGATGACCAGGATGAACGCCAGCTTGTAGGGCAGCATGCCCTTGGCCCCGAACAGGTATTCACAGCAGCGCTCGCCGTAATACGACCAGCCCAGAATCGTGGAATAGGCAAATGTGATGATGCCGACCACCAGGATCAGCGGCCCGAGCACCGGAATCTGGGAAAACGCCGCCGTTGTCATCTGGCCGCCGTCCGCAAACTGGTCCATGTTGATGCCCGGGTTTTTCATCACGGTCGTTACCAGCACCAGGCCGGTCATCAGACACACCACCACCGTGTCCCAAAACGTGCCGGTCGAGGAAACCAGCGCCTGCCGCACCGGATTGCGCGTCTGCGCGGCCGAGGCGACCAGCGGCGCGGAGCCCATGCCGGATTCGTTGGAGAACAGTCCGCGCGCCACGCCGTACTGCATCGCCAGGCGGATGCCGCCGCCGGTCAGTCCGCCGGCCACAGCGCCGGGCTGGAACGCCAGCGTAAAGATCGCCTGCAGCGCGGGCAGGATAAAATCCCAGTTGATGCACAGGATAACGACGCAGCCCACCACATAGAACGCGGCCATGAACGGCACCAGCTTTTCACACACGACCGCGATCGATTTGATGCCGCCGATGATGACCACCGCCGTAATCGCCGCGAATACGATGCCAATGGCCAGCGGCGGGATGTAGATTGGGCTGTTGCCCTGGATGATCTCGGAGATCGCGTTGATCTGCGTGCCGCAGCCGATGCCGAACGAGGCCAGCATGGCAAACGCGGCGAACACCACGCCCAGCCACTTCATATGCAGGCCGCGCTCCAACGCATACATGGCGCCGCCCTGCATCCGTCCATCCTTTGTCTGCACGCGGTATTTGACAGCAATCAGGCTCTCCGCGTATTTGGTCGCAATGCCGAACACACCGGTCAGCCAGCACCACAGCACCGCGCCCGGCCCGCCGAGGAATACCGCCGTACCCACGCCCACGATATTGCCCGTGCCGATGGTCGAGGCCAGCGCGGTCGTCAGCGCCTGGAATTGGCTCACGTCGCCCGGCGAATCCGGATCCTTCGTCAGCGACAGACGGATGCCGGTCAATGTCTTGCGTTGGATAAAGCCTGTGCGCACCGTCATGAACAGATGTGTGCCAAGCAGCAGGACGATCATGGGCAGCCCCCAGATCCAATTGTCTACCGCCGACACAAGGTTAGAAAATTTCTCCACAGCCGTTCCCCCTTTTCACTTCCGCGAAGCCCTGTACGCACGGAATCGTGCAGCCCCGCGGTATGCTTTGCATTATATCGCATTTTTTGCGAATTGGCAAGAATCCCCGCGCGGCCTTTCCTCTGTAAACTGCCGGACGAGGAAAGAGGCTCATAAATTTTGTTCTGTTTTTTTGAAAAAACAATTGACACCCTCACCGAATTATGGTATCCTATTTAGGCAGTCAAAACTGCGCCGTGTCCCATCGGGGGATGCCACAAGTTAATAATTTGCGCCAGTAGCTCAGCTGGATAGAGTGTTTGGCTACGAACCGCATACCCACCCTCTCGAGGGACACCACAAGTTAATAATACGCGCCAGTAGCTCAGCTGGATAGAGTGTTTGGCTACGAACCAAAAGGTCGGGGGTTCGAATCCCTTCTGGCGTACCACTTTTCTTGTGGGAAACGAGCGATTTCTTCGGAAATCGCTTGTTTTTTTAACTTTTTCGAAGCTTACAAATTTTGGTGCTAACATAAAACCGCCTCTATCCTGTTAGCAGCTTGTTAGCAAAGGTGTTTGGCTACCCTTTTGATTGATACTTCCTTTCGCTTATTTTCTCCTTGCCTGCGGGGGAACTGCTAACAGATTGCTAACATCGCTTTTTTGTGCGCGCTCTGCAAGCAGTGCTTCCAGCAGCTTTTTCGGGTATTCGACAAATCATGTAGATTTGGCTTAAATCATCAGATATGAACAAAAACACGCAAATGTGAGACTGGAAAAAATAAACAGGCGTCAGGAAATGACACCATTATGTGGAACAACGTAAAATG
>NZ_BAAGGY010000010.1:0-119528 GCF_054658635.1 Agathobaculum sp. TL06 | reverse complement strand
GAGCAGCGGCAGTACCCGTCGAAGATGACACCCCACCTGCGGAAAGAACTGATGAAGTTCGAGCAGTACAAAGCGCAATTCGCCTTCCTGCGGGAGCATGGCACTGCCACGGCAGAGGACCTGCAGGTCATCCGTGTTCGCGCCGGGGAAACGCTGGCCAGCCTGATGAAGCAGCGCACCATCCTCAATGTGCGGAAGAAGAAACGGAAACAGCTTTACGACGCCCTTTCCGATGTGGAGGCCCTCGCCCCGGCGAAGGAACTCTACGAGGAAGGAGTCCCTGGTATGGAAGAACCATTCGCGCGGTACATGGACGCTGTCACACTGCTGGAGCAGGGCGGCATCCCGAAAGAAGAACTCTTGGAGGAAAAGGCCGCTCTATACCAACAGTTGGCGGATGTGAACCGAGAGATCCGTAAGGAGAGGAAGGATCTTGCCATGTGCGATACCATCGAGCAAAACCGGCCCCGGATGGAACGGGATATCCAAGCGGTGGAGGGACGCCAGCGCCAGAGGGATTTGGAAAGAGAAGGACCCTCCCGATGAAAAAACATGCCCCCCGGCAAATGTCGGGGGGACGTGTCCATGAGTTTCATTTTGCTTTCAAAGGTCATCTACGTGGGTGGTTTCTCCGGTTTGTCCGGCCTCGTGGAGTTGTCGAGACAATGCCTCCGTTTGGGCTTTGTCGCGCCGGTGTTGGCGCAGTCTTCTCACAAAGGTGCTTGCCCAGGATAGGAGCGAAAGCCCCAATAGCGCCCGCCACAGCCCCACAGCCAGCGCCTGGTGGCTGTAGTACCACCCGTGCAGCAGCGTGGGTACCACCAGCGCGTACAGCAGCGGGACCGTCAGCCGGAGCGCGGCGGCCAGACGGAACAGGATAGACAGCAGAAAGAGACCCGCGCCCAAAAAGATATGCAGCATTTCCCCTTGACCTCCTTCTCAGGTTTGTGGGATATTAGCATATCGCGGAGGGAAATACAAGGGTCTGTCTGCCGAAAGCAGAGGGGGATCATCCGTTCAGCCACGCGGCCATGTCTTTCATTTCCGCCAGAACGTCCGCCGGTCCCTCGATGCGGATGCCCCCGCCAAACGTGAACACCCAGGCGAAGAACGGTGGGCTGGGCGCCACGTCCACAGCGGCCCGGAAGTGCCTGGGGTCTGCCGGTGTGGTGTACACCGCCTCTCCGAAGTGGTCTATAACATTCTTCATAGTGTGGTTCTCACACAGCAGCGTCACCCGGTGGGTCTCATCATGGTACATGCCAAAGCCCTCCCGAACATAGCCTGCAGGGTCAAAGGACGGGTCCGCTATGTACTCTGCGTCCGACTGCTGAATTGTTGTCATGCGGTCTACCCGGAACTGCGCCAGCTTGCCGTGCTTGGTAGACCAGCCCATCGCATAGTAGAAATCCCGGTTCCAGATGAGGGCGTAGGGGCTGAACACATAGCGGTATCCCTTGTGTTTCAGTACCTTTTCCTTTTTCGGTGTGTACTCGTAATACTGGAACGAGATGGACTGTTTTTCATGGATGGCAGTCTGGATGGCGTCGATGGCATAATAGATGGTCTCGTTATCCGGCTTGGCCGTACCGTCCATGTAGACAGGGCGGCTTAAATATTCCGCATTGTGGACGCTGGTAAGCCGGCTGAGTTTTTGGAGCAGGGCGGCACTCTTCTTCTCGGTGACAAGGTGGGAGGACGCCACGGCGTCCGCCAGCAGTTTCAGTTCCGGTAATTCAAAAAGCCGGGAACCGACGAAGTAGCGGTTCTGCATACTTCGGATGCAGATAATGTCTACGCCGAAGTCGATCAGGAGCTGGATATCTCTGTACACATTCTTCCGGTTGGCGTGGATGTCATGTGCTTCCCAAAAACGCAGGATATCTGCTACCGATACATAGTGAGTTTCGTCTGTCTGCGTAAGGAGAAGCTGCAGCAGCAGAAGCAGGCGCTGTTGATTTTCGCTTGTCATAATGGGACTCTCCTGAAAATAGAAGATATGATTTGTTGCAGAACAAATAGCGTTATTCATGCTCATGATAGGCCGCCAGCATTTCCTGATATGCCTTCTGCCGGTATGTAAATTTATAGTTCCCTGCGCAGACCGGGCATCCGGTCTGCTTATTTCTGCCGGTGCGGTTGTAGATCGCCGTGCGCCAGACATGCCCTTCGGGACAGATCCACCAGACACGCCGGTTGCTGCCCGCTGTTACTTGCTGGGGTGTCAAGGCACCGTTCAATTCTGGGTGCCACTGGGCAGCCACATCCGGGTATGTGGTGGCAAGATCATTAAAACCTTCCAACACTTTTTGGCCGGCACAATAGGGGCAACTATTTGTTCCGCGAGTCCGATCCACTATTTTGGCCCGCCACTCATGACCCAGATGGCATTGCCACCAGGCATAGCGGTTACTGCCCGCCACAACTTGGCTTGGGACCAGCGGGCCATTTTTCGTTGGATGCCACTGTGCAGCAATGGCAGGATACAAAGTCTGCAGGTCATTATAGCCTGCCAAAGCCACATAGTTGGAGCAGATGGGACAGCCGGAACACTGTTTCACGCGGGTTGCGACTGCCGCCTGCCAAGTGTGGCCTTGTTCACACAGCCACCAGACTTTCTTCATGTGTCCCGCACCAACCTGTTCTGGTTTCAAATCCCCGTTTTTGGGAGGATGCCACTGCTTTGCCAAATCGGGGTGCGTGGTGGCAAGATCGTTATATCCAGTCAGGATCACTCGGTTGGCACAAACCGGACATCCGCAGCCCGAAAGGCGCGAGGCGATGGTCGCCTGCCAATTGTGTCCGCGTTCGCAGCGCCACCATATTTTTTTGTGGCTGCCGGCGGCAACATCCTTTGCAGTAAGAGGGAAATTGCGCTCCTGATCCCACTGCAGCAGCAGGTGATCCCAGCCGTTTTCTCTGCATCGTTCATACAATGTCACAGTTGTTTACCTCTTATCCGCATCAAAGAAGATATCGAGCTACATTCGGTCCGATTTTTCGCATCATCTGGATCCGGCGCCGCTGTTACTTCATCGCTGGTTTCTTCTCCAAGCCCTCCACCGATAAGTGGAGGGCTTGGAGAAGAAAGGGGCAAATGCCCCTTTCTCCCCTTTGTTAAAATGCTATTTTTACTCGTACTGTTTCCAGTCTGGATCTGCGGTCATCTCGGTCCAATGCTCATGCACACCGTCGGCCTTGCGGTCAAAATCATGGCTGTTGGTGGCCTCCTGCACGGCCAGGTAGTACCAGGCGCTGGGCTGGTTGTCCGGCCAGACGTTCATACCATCCAGCAGGTCGTCCTCGCTCTCAGGCAAACGCTGGAGCACACGGTTGATCATCGTCATGGACTCGGCACGGGTGATCTGGTTGTTGGGTCGGAACGTACCGTCTGAGTAGCCGAGTATCCACCCCAGGGTGGCCGCCTGCTCGATCTCATTCTCAGCCCAATGACCAGCAATATCCGTGAATTCGCTGTCCGCCTTAACGCCAGAACTGTCAAACCGGGCGCAGATGGCCGCGAACTCAGCGCGGGTAATGGATGCGTCCGGGTCAAAGAAGTCGGCGCTGCGGCCTTTCACGATCCCCAAGCGGGCCAAAGTGGAAATAGAGGTGTTGTACCACATGCCCTCGTTGACATCCGCAAAGGTATTAGTGGTGGTCAAATTCGCCTCCCGGATCTCCGGGTCAAGCAGGCGGAAAATAATCGCGGACACTTCGGCGCGGCTGATATTGTTAAGAGGGCGGACGGTTCCATCTGTGTAACCAATGACATACGCAAAGTGGTCCCTGCCGTTCAGCCAATCCGGGACACCGGTGGATTTCCAGCCGGCATAGACGGTCTTATCCGAAGTCATTTTGATTTCCGTAATACGCTCGGTCAACTCCTCATCAGCATACCAGCCGGTGAAAGTGTAGCCCTCGCGGATGGGGACCTTGTCCAACTGCACCACGGTGTTGCGGTCGTACCGCTCATCCTTGTACTCGGTGCCGCCGTTAGACTCATAGGAGAGCGTGTAGCGGGTAGTTCCCCCGCCACCGTCACCGCCGCCACCGGTATAACTGTACTGAGCGGTGAACGTCATATTGCTGCGGATAGTCAGGGCCAAAATCTGGTCGCGGGTGTAGGTCGTACCGTCACTGCCCAGCCAGCCGCTGAAGGAGTAGTTGCTATTGGGGCTGACGGCAGGGACATCGGGGACCGTGCCGCCGTCGGCCACATCATAGGATAGTGTGCCGCTCAGGGTGCCGTGGTCGCCGGGCAGGAACGTCACCCGATGGGTGCCCGCCGGCGGTGTGCTCTTGGCTGTCCAGGACAGGACAAAGGGAGAAAAACTGCCGCTCTCTGCGTTGGCGGGCAGGGTGAATTTCACGCCCTTGTCCGTGGCCTCGGCGGTAATCGGCACAACATTAGACTGGCCAATCAACGTCTGCATCTCGGCCTCAGTAGTGATCTGATACTCTCGGTGCAGACCCTCGAAATGCAGAACGCTGAAGGTGTAGTCGGTTGCATTGGTCCCAGCGGGGTACGGCCAGTAGATGGTGATAGGCTGGTCCGTGCTCACCCAGGCGTTGCCGTCGTTCTCATTGATAAGGTCCAGATACTTGAACTGATATTGGCCCTCTGTCAAGGTATAATTCTTGCTTGCGGCATGATTCACCATCATCTTGATGGTGTCGGCTCCGGCCACAGCGTCACGCTCCAGGATATTGTCAAAGAGCAGGGCGATCTGTTCGCCGGAAGTCGGCGCGGCCGAATTGGTGCCGAGAATGCCCAGGTTGGCGCTCTTGCCGTTGGTGTAGTAGGTCGCACCGTCCTCGATCACGGCCACCGCGCCCTTGCTGGTGTCAACGTCCTTCTCCTCGTGAACTACGACCTGAGCAATGTCCAACGGGGCGTCCTCATCCAACACCCCTTCGGGGTCGGACACGTTGCGCACCGTCAAAATACCGGTATCTTCGGTGTCCGCCACTTCCACAGTGTACTGCGTACCATCCGTGGCCGCTGCTGTGAGTCCATCAGCGTTTTCCACGCCGATGGTATACTCGCCGGCAAGTTTGTCATTCACATACTCGCCAGCAGCGCGGGTTTTCTGGCTCTCCACGGGGGTAAAGGTGTTCTCAACGCTGGACAGCAGCCAGTAGTTGCCGACCGCCTCGGGGGTACATTCTTTGTCGCCCACGGTGAAGGTCAGACCCTCGGCGTCAATCTCTTTTCCGTCCTCATCGGTGATAGCATACCGCACCGAGGGGAACGGGTCCTTACTGATGGAGTTGCCGCCGGTGTAGGCCGTCATGTCCTGGGGCGTGAGGGTGATCGTTTCCGGTACACCCTCTTTCCACGTCCAGGTGCCGGTGAAGATGATGTATTGCTTGGTGTCAGTTGGGTCTTTGCCCTTTCCCAAATAACTTTCCTGCAATGTGATCTGGTTTTTATCGTCAACGGGCACTTCCTCCGCGCCAACCGTGTAGCCCTCAAACGTCCAGACGCCCATTGTGGAATTGCTTGGACTCTTAGGACCGATAAGCCAAGTTTTTTCCGGGAGGATGGCGGTCACTGTTGCGCCAAGTGCATAAGTGCCGCTGTCAGATGGCAGCATGTCTGTAATCTCTTTGCTCGGGCTTGCCCCTCTGGTACCGTATTTGAACTCATATAGAACACCATAGGTTTCCGGCGTTGGGTCTTTCGCCACCTGCCACATGTCGTAGCCACGTTTTACAGACTCCGCCCTTGCGTCGGTGAGTTTCTTGAAATAATACCCGCCTGCTTTGGCATTTTGATTTGCAAGTTTGAACACATCGTCGCTGCTGCTCTGAGCATTGATATAGTTATGCCCCTCAACTGGCTGCCCTTCTGTTGTGAAGTCGCCGGACTTCTGCACCAGAGTGACCTGCGTTTCGCCGGAGGCCGTCCCGCCGATCTCCAAAGGAATGAACTTGTCCGGGTAATTTTCGTCTGCGGAGAACGCGGGCAGGCTTATGGTCGTGCCGCCCTTGTTGTTGTAATTGCCCCAAATGGACAGGTTGTCCATCAAGACCAGCCTCGTGTTACTAAACTCGGCGTTCCCGCGGACGAAGTAGTAAACATCGGTATCTTTTTCAGTGTCCGCCACCTTATTGTCCGTGATGGTCACCGTGTCGCCGGTGCTGGACCACATCGTATTGCTTGTGGCTACAGCGGGTCCTGTAACATTCTGGCCGAATTTGAACGACCGGTCAAACCGGAACGTCGTATTGGAAGAGGTCACTTCGTCGCCCACAAAGAACTTCAGGTCGGAGGTCAGTGTGCTGTCGCTGATGGTCATGCTGCCCTTGATATTGAACTGCTTGCCCTCGGCGGCCGCTTCCGTTGTCACTTCACCGTTGCCCGTAATTGTGCTGCTGCTAGAAACGGTGAGGTCGCCGTCCACAGTGCTGGAGGTATTCTCATTTTTCCAAGTGCTGCTCGTAACAGACATATCGTCATAGGTTCTGAAACTGCCTGTCTGGTTCAGCTCCGCACCGTTTTGCAGGGTCACGGGGCCGTACACATATGCGGATTTTTGGTCATTCCATGTGCTGTTATCAAAACTGGCGCTCGTGTATGTGCCACTTTGTCCGATAATCACCTGCCCTTTGGAGGTAAACGTGCTGCCGTCCTGAGCTGTGAATGTACCATTCACATTGACATTGGCGTCGGCAATCCAAGTACCATTGTTCATATTCACGTTTCCCAAAAGGGTCGCCTTATTTGTACTTTGCGTGTGCAAGCTTCCACCGGACAAGACAGAAAGGTTCTTTGTGTCATAAAATGGAGAGTGATTTGTCTCGAACATTGCAGAGTCTATGATAACATCCGCATTGTCCTGCACTGTTACCTGATCAAACCAGCGCACATAGCGGGTTTTGCTTTCGCCGTTCCCGGTGAAAACGACCGCTACCGTATCGCTACCCTCGCTGTCCTCATAATTTCTCTTATGACCGTAGATCGTCCGGACGCTGCTGTTTGTAATCTGGATGGTGCTGTCCCCGTTCAAACTGGCATAGCCGCCAGCGCCATTGGTCGTTGTGCCGCCAATGGTAGCCTGATAGACCTCGCTGTCGATGATCTCCACCAGCACATTGCCGTTTATCACATCGTCGTAACTCTGAGAACCGTAGCCCTGTCCCAAAGCGTCCAAGAACTCGATCTCCGCGTTTTTCACAACGAGATGGACGGCGTTTTCCTGTTCATCCTCATTGAGCACCTGGTTGCGGTGGCCGCCAATTAGAATTGGGTCGTTCAAGCCTTCAAGACCTATGCCATAGAGTCCGCTGATGTTGCCGCCGTCTACCAAGATCTCAATGGTCCCTTTGATGGTGTCGTTGTAACCCGCGCCTGCAATGTCAAGTGTGGGAACATAACTCCCCTCAAGGAGTTTCATCACCACATTCCCGACCGTCGAGTTTTCGGACCCCGCGCCGCTTCCATCGGCATTACTCAGTTTCATGGACTCATCGGGCGCACCCTCATACCCAGTGGTGAGGTAGACCGTGCCAGTCACGCTGGCGGGCGTCCGATCCGTTGTCGGAGAATAAGCGTTTTTTCCGCCGCCCAAAAGGCTGCCGATGGTGCCGCTTTTCAACTCCAGATAGACGTCGCCGCCCACGGTGCCACTGGCAGTATCCTTGGCGTGGCCGCCGCCGTAGAAGTTGCCGACAGAGGCTCCATCCATAGCGACATGGACGTCGCTTGTTACGGCGCTGTCGTAACCGCCGCCATAGACATTTTCAAATCGCCCGCCGTTGAGCACCAGATCGGTGCTCTCCACGTCGTTTCCACTGGAACCGCCGCCGTACAGGGTATGGATCAAGCCGGTATCCTTGTCTGTCAGAAAATTCTCTGTGGTTTCAAAACGGTGGCCGTTGGCGTACACCGGACTGCGTTCGCCGGTCTGTACGGACACATTGTCCAGCGTGATGTCGCCCTCTAACTCTTGGCCCAAAGAGATGGAGTATGGGCCGCCGTCGTTGCTCTTCAGCGTGATGTGCTTGTCCTCAACACCTACAAACGAAACTCCAGAAATGTTGGCTTCCAAGGTTATCACAAACTCGGTCTGGTTCGATTGTGCTCCAATGGCTGTAATCACATTGTTAAAATCTTGAGTTGTGCCCGCGCTGTACTCGGTTGCCGCCAGCAACGATACACCGTTCGCCGGTGTGCTGGGACCTGCTTCCTCTATGGGCTGTGCCGGGGCCAGTTCGGTCCAGGGGATCGTCGAACTGCCCTCTGTCCCGTTCGCGTTGTCCAGTTCTGTGTACCCGCAGTCCGCAAAGGCCTCCGCACAGACAGGGCAGTCGGTGTTGACATTTCCCTCCTCACAGAGTTCCGTGCAGATACAGGACGGTTCTTCGGGATCGCCATCTGTACCGCCATCGTTTGGCTCCGTGTACGCGCAGGCCATAAAGTCCCCAGCGCAGACGGGGCAGTCAGGGTCGGCGTTTCCTTCCTCACAACGCGATGTGCAGACGCACTGCACATCCTGCGGTATGCCGTTTAAGTCCGGTTCGTCCACGGCAAACGCTGCTGTGGGCAGCATGGACACGACCATGACAGCCACCAGCAGAGTTGACAATATTCGTTTTCTCATGTCATTCGTTTCCTTCTATGGTTGATTTTTTCTCGCGTAGTCATTTAGCCTCTCTGCCAGCATGGCAAGAAGTTGCTCACGGGCGGCCTGGGCCGTTTCTTCCGGCGGTGCCTGTACCAGATAGTCCAGCGCGTCGTTCCAGTCGTGGAGGCTGGCAGCTTCCGGCGGGATCTTCTCCAGCGCCCGCACCATCCGTACCCGCTGCCAGCCGGTGGCGTGGGGCAGGTCGGAGAGGTATTCACACCTCGCCTGATAGGCCAGAAAATCCAGCAGCGGCAGGGCAAGGGCATTTGTCGTGCTCACTGGTCGTTCACCTCCTCCCAGCCGGTGATCTACACCTGTTCCGGTAACCGTTTATAGGCTTGCTCCAACAGAGCGCAATGGTGCCGCAGATTTCTCCTGTACAGGTGATGGCTTGTTCTTCCCGTAATTCTGCCGTATACAACATGTGGATCACCTCCATTCCTCGCTCTGCCAGCGACAAACTTCACAATTTGTCGTGTGCGCCATGCCAGCTTGACTGTGACAAATTCACAATTCGTCCATAATAGCAGCATTATTCCCCGGCAAGGGCTGCGGTGGAGGGTATAAAAAGGCCCCATGCGGTGCATGGGACAGTAAAGCGGGCGCGCAAAACAAGGCCAATCAAAAAAGAGGCTTGATTGGCCTGCTTTGCTATGCCCAAAACCGGCAAATCCCTTGCACATTCGAGGCTTTCATGCTAAAATACCTTTATCAATATGTACTCTGCCGGTTGGTTTTCTGCCGGTCCGGGACAAACTGTGAAGTTTGTCCTATACGACTAAGCCCAGGCGGTCTAACTGTTTTTCATGCTCCGCGCCAGTGGAGATCAGGTAGATCCGGGTGGTTTCTATGCTGGAGTGGCCCAACACATCTGCCAATTTCGCCACGTCCCGGCAGACCTTGTAAAATGTCCGGGCGAACAGGTGGCGCAGATTGTGGGGGAACACCTTGGAAGGGGACACCCCTGCCGCCTTGCAGATGGCCTTCATTTCCGCCCAAATCTGTTTCCGACTTAGCCCTTTTCCGTTTCTGGTGAGAAAGATCTCGCCGGAGGCGGTTTTATTTTTTCGGGCGAATTTGAGCAGTTTCTTCCGCAGTTTGCTGGGGATGAGGATGGTGCGTATCTTCCCCTTGAGGGTGATTTCCGCCTTGCCTTGCTCTGCGGCTTTCACAGTGAGATATTGCACCTCGCTGACGCGGATACCCGTGGCACAGATGGTTTCCATCAGCAGCGCCAGCCGCTCCCGGCCTTGGGCGCGGGCGGTGTTCAGCAGGCGGTCGTACTCCTCACGGGTCAATTCCCGGCTGTCATCCCGGAATAAGCGACGCTGGAGCCGCAAGGCTTTGACCTGGCACTCCCGCCAGCCTGCAAAGGAAAAGAAACGGTTTAGTCCGCCCAGCATGGCGTTTATGGTAGCCGGGGCGTAGCCCGCAGATAGGAGGTGTGCTTTCCATTCCGCCGCCGCCTCTTTTGAAACAGTCCTACCGCCCAGCCACGCGGCAAAGGTTTGGACATGCCGCAGGTAATTCTCTATGGTGCCGCTGCTCCGTTCCATTTGGCGCAGGTGCTTGGCAAAAGCCCTGATTTGTTCCGTCAAGATTTTTCTTTCTGCCATCTTAAGGCCTCCAGTTCGATTGATATAGATATTGTACCTGAACGCAAGGTCCTTATGCGGAAGGCCAAAACACGATCATCTTTACTGGAATGAAATCAGGACGAAAAAAAAAGTCCAGCAGCGAAACCTGCTGGACTTAATAAAAGACATGGATCAACTATGTTCTCAGAAAGATATCGGAAATTATACTTGACAATTTGGTAAGAATGGGGTATGATGTTTTTACAAGCTCGGACATCGGGCATTAAAGGAGGACTCCATATGGGCAAAGAACTAGGGGTACGAATATCAGAACAACTAAAAGCAAGGGGCATGCAGCAGAAGGAATTGGCAGAACGCATTGGTTTGACAGAGGCCACACTGTCCAGGTACATCTCCGGAGACCGAGACCCAAAACCGGAGGTGATTGCTAATATGGCAACGGCACTCCATACCACCTCTGATTATCTCTTGGGGATTGAACATGACGATTTTGATTATCCAAGAATTCGTCGTATGATTGCCCGCAACGCATCAGCGATGTCAGACCAGGATAAGAAGGATCTGATCAACGCATTATTCGGGGGTGAATAAGGTTTTGGGTATTAAGCTATCCGACAGTAGGTATGAGGAAATCAAACAGGCCGTCGTCAAGATGTTTGCAGACTATGAGGTCTCCTGTGTACCCATCAGCGGATTTGAGATTGCCAAGAAGATGGGTGTCAAAGTAATCCCCTACTCTGCACGACCAGAAAGTGTCCAACAGCTAATGCGCAAGGAGAGCATGGACGGCTTTTCGATAGAGAGGGAAGATGGCGGGTGGTATATTTTCTATAACGACGATGATGAACACGACTACGGACGAATCAACAATACGATCATGCATGAGGTCGGTCACATTGTTTTGGATCATTCAGAGGACAGCGAGTTAGCTGAAAAGGAAGTCAAGTTCTTTGCCAAGTATGCTCTGGCACCTCCCGCTCTCATTCATAAACTGAAGCTCGATGATGCCCAGGATATAGCGGACATCTTCGAGATCAGCTACGAGGCTGCCGGGTATGCTTTGAACTACTACAACAAGTGGCTGAATTATGGCGGTGTCTACTACAAGGACTATGAACTTCGGATGTTGCAGTTATTCGCTGCTGTAGGTTAAGGGGGTGGCCGACTTGGATGTTCAAAGAAAAACGCATTGAAAAGCTGTTTGCGGCAGCAATCCAATGCGTTTCGGAGTTAAATCTGCTGTGCAAATTCAACCCTTTAACCGAGGTAAGCATAGCAGATTCCTGGTAAAAATGCAATAGGCAAATACTATAAAACTGTCTATTGTCAATCTGTTTCCCTGATTGGGTAGAAAGGACCTGTTATGAAACATTATTACATTAACAACAATTCGACTTGCAATCCCGGACTTCACCATGAAGTTCATACCCAGGAGCACGCGCAACAGCTGAGAATCGCCAATACGACATACCTCGGTATGTTCTCCAGTGAGACAGAAGCTGTGCAAGCAGGCAAGCAATACTACAGCGACGCAGATGGATGTGCCGTCTGCTGCCCGAAAGCGCACAAGGGGTAAGAACATGGCAAGACAAACTCATCATGTTGTCCACAACAGCAAGGGTGGCTGGGATGTTAAGCGGGGTGGAGCTCGACGTGCCAGTGGACACTACACCACAAAAGAAGCCGGTGTCAAAGCAGGGAGAACTATTAGTAGGAACCAGAGGACCGAGTTCCTGATCCACGGAAAAAATGGGCGTATTCAATCTGCTGATAGCCATGGGGGAGACCCGTTCCCGCCGAAAGGGTGATATAAATACGAAAGGTGTAGCCTGTAGCCTACAGGTTACACCTTTTTACTTTTGCAAATTCGTTCTCCCATTGAATAATATTTAGTTAAAACCACACACTGGCTTGTTTTTTCCCCCGCTCATAATGAGTTCAGCACAACTTGATTCTATATGCAGTTGTTGGTTAAGTCCATAGTACCTAGTCAATCACATCTATCTATAGATAAGCAAAGGCTGGCAATCGGAGTTGATTGCCAGCCTTTAACTATGCTCTGAACGATAATTTTGTTGTTGTCCTTATGCGGGGTAGGCGTTCAGCGCCCGCGTTTTTTTTATGGCTACGGATAGCAAAAGCTCCCGCACATCTGGGCGGGAGCTTTTGATTATTTCTTTTACGCGGTATATTTTTTGAGCGTTGCACGGATTGCGCCGGGGCCGGCCATCATTTCCTTCCAGTAGCCGATGACCTTATCCGCAAGGCCGCAGGCGTACAGGTCGATGCCGAAGATGGACGCGTCGTGCAGGATCGGCTCCAGCTTGGCGACAGCGGCGTCGTCCGCCTTGCCCAGCTCGATGCCGGACAGCTTTTCCTGCAGGGAGGCGAGCAGCGGGTCAGCGCTGCACTGGAACGCATTGCCCTCGTCGTCAACCGCGAGCAGGTAGCGCAGCCAGCCGGCCAGAACCAGCGGGATATACTTCAGCTCGGCAGCCTTGCCGGGACCCATCGCGTCGTAATTCTTGATCGCGTTGCCGAAGCGGATCGAAACCTTCTGGGAAGTATCGGTTGCGATACGCTGCGGGGTGTCCGGAATGAACGGGTTGGGCAGGCGGGTCTCGAACACTTCGTCGAGGAACGCCTTCGGGCTGAGCACGCCCGGGTCAACCACAACAGGCATGCCCTCGATGTGGCACATACGGTCGATCAGGGTGTACAGTTCGTGATCCTGTACTTCCTTGGCGATCGAGGTATAGCCGAGCATGCAGCCGTAAACCGCCAGCGCGGTCTGGGGCGGGTTGAGGCAGGTGCAGACTTTCATCATTTCCACCTTGTTGACCGTGTCGCGGTCGGTGAAGATAACGCCGGCCTTGTCCAGCGCCGGACGGCCGTTCGGGAAGTCGTTTTCGATAACCAGGTACTGCGGGCGCTCGGCGTTGACGAACGGCGCGATATAGGTGTTCTTGCTGGTTACGAACGGGTGCATATCCTCCAGACCGTCGGCCTCGAGCTGGTCCGCGATCTCCGGAGCCGGACGGGGGGTGATCTTGTCGATCATCGACCACGGGAACGAAACCTTTTCGGTCAGGTAAGCATACTCTTCATCAGAGATCTGGCCGTTCTTCTTCCAGGCGTCGACAAACTCCATGATCGCACCCTGGAGCTTCGCGCCGTTGTGCGAGCAGTTATCCATCGAAACCATGGCGAGCGGCTTGCCGCAGGTATGCATGCGGTGCAGCAGCAGGGTGGCGAGCTGCGCCATGAAAGACTTGCAGGCGGAGGGACCGTTCTTCATGTCCTCCACAGCAGCCGGAACAAGCTCCTGCTTGGCGTTGCGCAGGGAGTAGCCCTTTTCCGTGATGGTGAACGAAACCATCTGCAGGGACGGGGCGGCAAAAATCTCCTTGACGCGGTCAAGGTCATGCAGCAGGGTGGTGGTTTCCGCAACCGAGCCGATGATTTCCTTTTCGATGCGGCCGTCGGCCTCGAGGGTAACGGCAACCGTAAGGTTGTCTACCTGGTGGAAGCACTTGGTCACGATCTCGTCGTCGTAGCTCTCGCAGGTGATGATGCCGGTGTCCATGTCGCCGCTTCCGATCAGGTGCTGGGCCACAGCCGCCTGGAACGCGCGGAACAGGTTGCCTGCGCCGAAATGCAGCCAGGTCGGCGCAGCCTTGGTCTTGGCCGCGACAGCCTCAATGTCAAACGCCGGCAGCGTATAGCCCTTCCAGGCTTCCTTGTCTTTCAAAGATGCAATAGAAAGTTTCATTGCTTAATGAGCTCCTTCCAGTTTCTCCTTCTCCAGCATATCCCAAACGCCCCACAGATACATGATGCCGAGCGCGCGGTCGTACAGGCCGTAGCCGGGGCGGCATTTCTCGTTCCAGATGTGGCGGCCGTGGTCGGGACGCATGTAACCGTCGAAACCGCAGTCGTGATAAGCCTTCATGATTTCCAGGATGCCGACGTCGCCGTCGCAGTCGCGGTGGGAAACCTCGGAGAAGTCGCCGTTTTCATAGTGCTTGACGTTGCGGACGTGCGCGAACGCGATGCGGTCGCAATAGGAGCGGATGATGTCGGCGATGTCGTTCTTCTCGTTGGCGCCGAGCGAGCCGGAGCACAGGCACAGGCAGTTGTTCGGATGGTCGACCATCTTGAGGAACTTGCCGATCGCTTCCTTGTTGACCAGCAGGCGCGGCAGGCCGAAGATGTCCCAGGGGGGATCGTCCTGATGGATGGCCATTTTGATGCCGGTCTCCTCACAGGTCGGCATGATCGCTTCGAGGAAGTACTTCAGGTTTTCCCACAGCTTCTCTTTCGTAACGGGCTTGTACTTTTCAAACAGCTCGTCGAGCTGGGCCATGCGCTCAGGCTCCCAGCCGGGCATGGTGTAGCCCTTGCAGCCCTTGAGGATATAATCGGCCATTTCCTTGGCGTCCTCGCGGATGACCGACTTTTCATAGTAAAGCGCGGTCGAACCGTCCGGCAGCGGATGGAACAGGTCGGTGCGGGTCCAGTCGAAAACAGGCATAAAGTTATAGGTAACAACCTTTACGCCGCACTGCGCCAGGTTGCGCAGGGTGATCTTGTAATTTTCGATATACTGATCACGGGTCGGCAGGCCGATCTTGATATCGTCGTGTACGTTAACCGATTCGACGACGTCGATATTGAAGCCTGCGTCCTCAATGATCTTCTTTTCATGCATGATCTCGTCGACCGTCCAGATTTCACCGGCCTGCTTATGGTGCAGAGCCCATACGATGCCGGTAACGCCGGGGATTTGCTTGATGTCGGCCAGGGAAACACTGTCGTTGCCTTCGCCGTACCAGCGGAATGTCATTTGCATAGCAAAACCTCCTTAAAATATTGAACTTTCTGTGTCCACAGGCAGGGAGATCGCTTGTATCGCAGCCCGCGGTACCAGATTGGGCGGAAACGTTCCCACCTAACTTGAAAACACCCCCCATACATAATAGGATGGAGGGCGTCGGCGGCCGCGCCGCCGGATCAGAACGTGGAATGAAACCACCACTCATTGACATTATAATACATACCGGAAAGTTGTCAAGCAAACGGTTTTTTTTAAGATTAAAATTCGGAAACAAAAATAAATTTTTTTGACGAGTAGTTTCACCGAATTATGAAATATCTTGCGATAAAATTGTGAAAAATAAACAAGAATGAAATGATAAATTTGTAACAATGAACATTGAAATTGGCGCTCTCTGAAAATGTTAACAAAAAATTAAAGGAATATTCTGCACGCTCTACAAAAACCGGAAATGCGCGGTGAATTCTTTTGTGGGGTATTGACAATCGTTGCCTGGACAATTATAGTATTACTGTGCTGTAGAAAACTACTGTATTGTGTGTTGCTGCGCGAAAAAACAAAAGCAGGCACCTGTTTTTGTGGTTCGCATGCGCGGCGGCGGAACGGCGGTGCCGTGAGGGATGGACAACCATTGTTGCGCGATAAGAACCTTGGTAAAGGATATGGCGGACAGCGTGGTGTCTATTTTATTGTAGGGGGTGTGAAACCGCTCCCGAAACCGTGGCCGAAGATTTTCCGTTTTTCGACAACAAGGGGTACCCCTTGTTGTGTTGGAAGCGACGCTTCCAACACAACAGAATAACGGAGCCTGAAGACAGGGAAGCGGCGCGCCGGTTCGGGCGAAGCAGAAATATGGTAGCTGGGAACAGACGTCAAGTTGAGGAGGATACTTGATTATGAAAAAGCTTTTGTTAACCGATTTCTTCAAGGTCGAAACGGTGGAGTCGCCGATTCCGGAGCCCGGCCCCGGACAGGCGGTGGTCCGCATCAAGTATGCGGGCATCTGCGGTTCTGACTTACATATTTTCGCGGGCCAGCACCCGACGGCCAAGCCGCCCCTTGTGATGGGCCATGAGGCCTGCGGCGAGGTTTACGCCATTAACTCCGAGCGCACCGACATCAAGGTCGGCGACAAGGTCTGCTCCCACACCATCGAGCCCTGCAACGCCTGCGTGGGCTGCCACGAGGGCCGCGAGAACCTGTGTACCAACGTTAAGATCATGGGTACCTCGATGGACGGCGTGTTCACCCAGTATATGCTGGTAAACGCCGACCGCCTGATCAAGTTCAACGACGACGTTGATATGAAGATCGCCGCGCTGGTCGAGCCGCTCACCGTTGCGGTACACGACACCCGCCGCGCGGGCGTCCGTCCGGGCGACGACGTATTCATCGCCGGCGCCGGCACGATCGGCGTACTGATCGGCATGATGTGCAAATTCTCCGGCGCGGGGCATGTTGTTCTGGCCGAGATCAACCAGGACCGCATCCGCATCGCCAAGGAGCTTGGCTTTGACGTGGTCGATATTTCCGCTCCGGACTTCGTGGATCAGTGCATCGCGATCGCCGGCGGCAAGTTCGATATCCTGTTTGAAGCCACCGGCTTCCAGGGCGGTTATGACGCCTGCTTCAACCTGATCAAGCAGGGCAGCACGATGGTCCAGGTCGGCATGCCGCCCAAGGGTACCATCTTCAACACGGACATCAACACCATTATCTATAACGAGGCTTCGATGCTCGGCGTGCGTCACCACACGATGACCAGCATGGAGGGCGCGGCCAAGATCATCAACTCCGGCGCGATGAACGAGCAGCTCGCCAAGGTCGTTTCCGCGGTTTATCCGGTCGACCAGGCGATGGATGCGTTCGAAAAAGCGAGCAAGGATAAGTCCATGCTCAAGGTATTGATCGACTTTACCTGATCGCCGTTCGAATTTGGCCTTTTGAGAGAGGGCTTGAGGGGTTCGAGTGGCGGTTGGAGGTCGAACTAAATGAAAGACTGGAGAGCGATCTATCAGTCGAAGCTCACGACCGCGGAGGAAGCGGTCAAGCACATCCCGAACCATTGCCGGGTATTCTTCGGCCATGGCGCAAACGAACCGTTGGTACTGACCGACGCGCTGGTAGCAAACTACGAGCAGTATGAGGACGTGGAGATCTGCCACTGGGTACCGATGGGGAAGGGCGAGTACACCCAGCCCAAGATGAAGGGCCATCTCAATTACAACGGCCTGTTCCTTGGTCCGGTGACACGCGCTTCCGTCAATGAGGGACGTGCGGATTACACCCCGTTTTATTTCCATCAGTCGCCGCGCTTTTTCACCGACGGGACGTTCCCGATCGATGTCGCGTTGGTATCACTGACCCCACCGGATGAACACGGCTTCTGCTCGTTCGGCGTATCGGTCGGCGGCACAAAGCCGGCTGCGCTTTCGGCCAAAATGGTGATTGCGCAGATCAACGACCAGATGCCCCGCACGATGGGCGATTCGTTCATCCATGTGTCCCAGATCACCTATGCCGTGGAGGCTTCGCGGCCTCTGCCCGAGCTGGGCGGCGGCAAGATCGGTCCGGTCGAAGAGGCGATCGGCCGCAACTGCGCCAGCCTGATCGAGGACGGCTCCACGCTGCAGCTTGGTATCGGCTCCATACCGGACGCCGTGCTCAAGTTCCTGGGCGACAAGAAAGACCTCGGTATCCATTCCGAAATGTTCTCCGACGGCGTCGTCGACCTGTATGAGCAGGGCGTCATCACCGGCGCGGCCAAGACCGAAAACAAGGGCAAGATGGTCGCGGCGTTCCTGATGGGCAGCAAAAAGCTGTACGACTTCGTTGACAATAACCCTGACGTTATGATGCTCACGGTGGACTATGTAAACGACCCCGTGGTTGTCTCGCGCCAGAACAAGATGGTTTCCATCAACTCCTGCCTGCAGGTCGATTTCAACGGCCAGGTCAACTCCGAGTCCATGGGCGTCAACCAGTTCTCGGGGATCGGCGGCCAGCTCGACTATGTGCGCGGCGCGTCCATGTGTCCGAACGGCAAGTCCATCCTGGCGATGCCGTCCACGGCCAAGCATGGCACGATCTCCCGTATCGTACCGGTGTTCGAGCCGGGTACGACGGTCACGACGACCCGCACCGACGTGCATTACATCGTGACGGAATACGGCGTGGCGAATCTGCGCGGCAAGAGCCTGCGCGAGCGCGCAAGGCTGCTGATCAACATTGCGCATCCGGATTTCCGAGACGAACTCTGGGCCGCATATCATGAGCGCTATGGCGAGGAGGGCTGAAGCATGGCAACGAGAACGGTAGAAATGGTCGGGGAGCATAAGCTGGAGCAGGTTTTCCTGACAGTAGAAGATCATATTGGTATTTTGACGCTGCACAACCCGCCGGTCAACGCGGCCAGCGGCACGGTGCAGGAAGAGATCATCATGCTGTGCGATTATATCAACCATGATGACGATATATGGGTGTGCATCATGCATTCCGACCTCAAGACGTTTTGTGTAGGCGTTGACATTAAGCGCTTCAAAAAGAGCATTGATGACAAGGACGTTACCAATACGCAGGAGGTATATTACGACGGTGCGCTCGCGCTGTACGAGCTGCGCGTGCCGCTGATCTGCGCAGTGCATGGCCACTGCCTGGGCGGCGGCCTGTGCTATCCGGCCGGCGCGGACATCACGATCGCGGTCAAGGGTACGGTATTCGGCGCGCCGGAGGCAAAGCTTTCGGTCGTCGGCGGCTCGGGCCATCTGGCCCGCATCCTGCCGCCGCAGATCCAGCGCGACATGTGCTACTGCGGCACGTTTATCACCGCGGAGGAGCTGACCAAGTACGGCGGCGTGACCAAGGTTGTCGATACGCTGGATGAGCTGATGCCCGCGGCGATGGACAAGGCGCGTGAGATCTGCAAGCGCGGACCGCTCGTGCTGCGTTACCTCAAGGCGTGCATGAACGCACAGGAGGATTTCCAGATGAAACGCAAGAACGATCTGGAGGTCACCTACACGCGGTATATGGCGCGGCATAAGGACTTCAACGAGGGCGTTACTGCGTTCCTCGAGAAGCGCGAGCCGCAGTATACCGGCGAATAAAATCGTATATCAGGCTGGCACCCCCCCAGCCTGCATATAAATCTCACTTTTAAGAAAGCGAAGAAAAGAGGTTGTAACATGAAGAAAAGATTACTCGCGGCGCTTCTGGCGTCTGCCATGGCTCTGTCTCTGGCTGCTTGTGGCAACACCGACACCGGTGCAGACAATGGCGGCGATGCAGCGGCTGACGCTGGCTCCACCAATGAGCCGGTCGTTCTGAAGATGAACTCCATCAAGACCACTTCCGACCCGATGTACGAAGCTTGGTCGAACTTCTGCGACCGTATCAACGAGGCTGCCAACGGCACGCTGGACGTTCAGATTTATCCGTCTGAGTCCCTGGGCGCCACCACCGACGTAATCGAATCCATTTCCAAGGGCGCTGCCGCTATTCAGGACTGCGACTTCTCCCACCTGGCTGACTACGTTCCGGACTACTCCGCGTTCATGATGCCTTACCTGCTCCAGAAGCCGGAAGACGTTGGTAACCTGTGGCTGTCCGACCTGGGCCAGGAGCTTGAGGCTCAGCTCCATGAGCAGGGCATGCGCATCATCACCGCCGTTTACTTCGGCGAGCGTAACTGGCTGACCAAGTCCCCGATGCCGGACCGCGCTGCTGCTTCCACCATGAAGCTCCGCTGCGCTCCGACCAAGATGTGGACCGAAATGGTTAACGTCATGGGCGGCAACGCCACCACCTGCACCTGGTCCGAAACCTATCAGGCTATCAGCCAGGGCGTTGCGGACGGCGCTGAGTCCCCGATCCACATCCTGTACTCCGCGAAGCTGCACGAGGTTGCTAAGTACCTGAACTACACCCGTCACCTGTATGCTCCGACCATCATGGTTATGTCGGAAGAAGTATACCAGTCCCTGCCGGAAGAGGGCAAGAAGGCCATCGACGAGGTAGGCCAGGCTTACCCGGCGCAGGCTATCGAAGAGGTTGAGTCCGTTGTTGGCCCGATGCTCGAAGAGATGCTCAACGAGGGCGTTCAGGAAGTTTACCCGACCGACGAGGCTATCCAGGAGTGGCGCGACTATTCGTTCGAGCACGTTCCGGAAGCTTTCCCGGAGTGGAGCGAGAACCTGGTAGGCCGCATCCAGGAAGCGATCGGCGCTGCCTAAGCTCTGATTCAAGCTTTCAATCTACTTAATTACGACAAGAATCTAATGATGTAGAACGGTTATATGCCACGCCGTTAAAACGGGGGGAACTGGTTTGACGGCGTGGGTATGACTGTTTCATACCCACCTCATGTTGACTCTGACTCTTTTTTGCTACATCTCATTTTTGCTACATTCCATTTCGCAAATAGCTTTTTGTGAAAGAAAGGCGTGAATTAATCTGTGAACGAGAATAAACAAGGCTTTTTCAAAAAGTTTATTAACGATTGGGAAATGTACATTGCAAGCGTAGGTTTCGTTGTAATGTGCGTGGCGATTATCATTAACGTATTTTCGCGTTTTGTTATCTCCAAGTCCTTTGCATGGGCGGAAGAGGTATCGTATCTGGGCTTTGCCTATACCGTGTTCTTCGGTGTTTGTACTTTGTATAAGAACCAGGGCATGATCGCGATTGACGTTATTGTGGACCGTCTTCCCAAGCTCCCGAAGCGTATTATCTACATCATCAACTTTGCTGTTTTGACGGTTGGCTGTGCGGTTCTGACTTACTACAGCTACATCCTCACCGTGGAGGCGTGGGTTCGTCCTACGGCTGCGCTGCGTATTCCGTATACCTTTATGGACCTTCCGGCGCTGATCGGCTTCTTTGTCATGTGCCTGTACTCGATCCGTTTCCTGTACTGGTCCATCATCGGCAAGGAGTTCTCGGAAACTTCGCTGGAAAACCGCGCATAAGGAAGAATACACGTTTACTTTGGAAGGAGGTAAAGAGAAATGCCGTTTACAGTATGGTTTCCGCTTCTCCTGCTGTTCCTGTTTCTCTTCATGAAAATACCGGTGGCGTTTTCGCTCGCATTCTCCACACTGGTATACTTTATCTTTAACTCTTCGTCTCAGCCGACGGATATTATGGTTCAGAACATGTTGTCCGGTACAACATCGTTCACCTACCTGGCAATCCCGTTCTTTACGGCTGCCGGTGTTATCTTTAACTACTCTGGCATCACAGAACGACTGATGAACCTTGCTGAGCTGCTCGTTGGTAAATTCAGCGGCGGCCTTGCGCAGGTTAACATCGTTCTTTCCGCTCTGATGGGCGGTCTGTCCGGTTCCGCGAACGCGGACGCAGCGATGCAGTCCAAAATGCTGGTTCCGGAAATGGAACGCCTGGGCTATTCCAAGGAGTTCTCGACCGTTGTAACGGTTGCGTCCTCCTGTATCACCCCGATCATCCCGCCCGGAATCGTTCTGATTCTGTATGCAACCGCGTCGGGCGTTTCCATTCAGGAAATGTTCTATGCCGGTTACCTGCCGGGCCTCATCATCATGCTTGCCGAAATGGCGCTGGCAGGATACCAGTCCCGCAAGCGCGGCTACAAGCCCACCCGTGAGCGCATTGGTACCGCGAAGGAGTTCGCGGAGAACATTAAGCAGTCCATCTGGGCGCTGTTCCTGCCGTTCGGCCTGGTTATGGGCCTGCGTTTCGGCGTGTTCACCCCGACCGAAGCTGGTGCTATGTGCATCGTTTACGCTCTGCTGGTTGGCGCACTGATTTACCGCACGATTCATGTTAAGACGCTGCTCCCGATCCTGCGTGAGTCCGTTGAGTCCACCTCCGGCATCATGCTGATTATCTGTGCGTCCATCGCGTTCGGCAAGTTCCTGACCTGGGAACGTATCCCGATGATTATTTCCGAAGCGATCCTGGCGATCTGCCACACGGATTGGCAGTTCCTGCTGCTGGTCAACATCCTGCTCGCTATCGTTGGTATGTTCTTCGAGGGCGGTGCTGCAATGATCCTGCTCGCCCCGCTGCTCGTACCGGCTGCGCAGAGCCTGGATGTAAACCTGATCCACTTCGGTATCGTTATGGCGATCAACCTGACGCTGGCCGGCGTTACCCCGCCGTTCGGCGCGATGATGTTCGTTTCCACCTCGATTACAGGATGTACGTTCTCCGGCTACTGCAGAGAGGTGTGGCCGTGGATCATACTGCTGTTCGCGGTATTGCTGATATTCACCTATGTACCCGGCATTATTCTGTTGGTGCCGAACCTGCTTATGTGATCCCGCTCAGCAAAAATCAGAGACAAAAGGTTCCGTCCATCCGGACGGAACCTTTTATCATTAAAATGCGCCGCTGCGCCGATGATAAAGTCGTTTTTTGCTTGACAAAGGGCAAAAGGGTGTAGTATACTATCTTAGTACCATGTGAGGTTGACATGAAGATTGATTTGCGAAAACTG
This sequence comes from Agathobaculum sp. TL06, assembly GCF_054658635.1. Taxonomy (NCBI): domain Bacteria; kingdom Bacillati; phylum Bacillota; class Clostridia; order Eubacteriales; family Butyricicoccaceae; genus Agathobaculum; species Agathobaculum sp. TL06. The sequence continues at coordinate 96,983 of NZ_BAAGGY010000010.1, read as the reverse complement.
ACCGGCTCGAATACCGTCAGCATCCCGTTTTCCGAAACGCTTGATTTGCGGGAGGAAACACTGTATGGCGCGAAGCCGTTCCAAAGCCCAGTCCAGATCAGCGGGGAGGTCTCGAACGAGAGCGGCGTCCTGCGGCTGAAAGGGACGATCAAAACGATTTACTCCACCGCCTGCGCCCGCTGCCTGAAGCCGTTGGATATCCTGCTGACAGCCGAGGCGGATATGATTTTGTCGGACGACCCCGAGGCGGAGGAAGAGGACGATCTTTTCGTGCTGACCGGTGACAGCGTGGATCCTGCGGACGTATTGGTGCCGGCATTGATCCTGCAGGTACAGATGACATATCTGTGCAAGGAGGACTGCAAAGGCCTCTGTCCGCACTGCGGCGCCGACCGCAACGAGGTTGACTGCGACTGCGACAAAAAGCAGATCGACCCGCGTTTTGCCGCGCTGCGCGCCCTGCTCGACTCTGATGAGGACAAGAGCACATAAAACAGTCAAACAAATTGAGAAGATAGAGTAGGAGGTGTATCCACCATGGCAGTACCGAAGAGAAAGGTTTCGAAAGCCCGTCGCGACAAGCGCCGTAACTCCCACTGGAAGCTCTCTTTGCCCGGCATGTCCAAATGCCCGAAGTGCGGCGAGATGAAGCTGGCTCACAGAATGTGCAAGGCTTGCGGCTATTACAACGGCCGTGAGGTTGTCGCCGTTAAGGAAGCGTAAGGCTGAAAACAGAACAAAGGATGGAGAAGGCGGCAACGGCTTCTCCATTTTTTTCGCCCTCGATCGGATTCACGGTTTCGGTCGGGCGCGATAATGCCGAAAGGAGGGCGCTGGATGGCGTCAAAAATCGTCAGCGTGGATGCGGGCAGTCCGGCGGCGCGCGCGGGTCTGCGGGCGGGGGAGACTCTGCTGCAGATCGATGGGACCGCGATCCGCGATGTGCTGGATTACAAATTTTACAGCTATGACGCGCGGCTGACGCTCCGCGTGCTGGAAGCGGATGGGGAAAGCGTCCGCGAGGTGTGCGTGCGCAAGCGCGAGGGCGAGCCGCTCGGCCTGAATTTCGAGCATTACCTGATGGACGGGATGAAGCAGTGCTCGAACAAGTGCGTGTTCTGCTTCATCGACCAGCTGCCCCGCGGGATGCGCAAGACGCTCTATGTAAAGGACGACGACGCGCGCATGTCCTTCCTGATGGGGAATTATATCTCCATGACCAACCTGTCGGACGCGGATGTGGACCGTATCCTGCGGATGCATATTTCGCCGGTCAATATCTCGGTGCAGACCACCAATCCGGAGCTGCGCGTCAAAATGCTGCAGAACCGCCGCGCGGGCGAAGCGCTTCGGATCATGGAGCGCTTCGCGGAGGGCGGCATCACGATGAACTGCCAGCTCGTTGTATGCAAGGGGCTGAACGACGGGGAGGAGCTGCGCCGCTCGCTGAACGACCTGAAGCAGCTCTATCCCGCGGTGAATACGATCTCGGTCGTGCCGTTCGGCATGACGCGCCACCGCGAGGGGCTGTATCCGCTGGAGGCGACGGACAAGCCCTGCGCGCAGGCGATTCTGGATATCGTCGAGCCGTTCGCCCAGGAATGCCTGCGCGAGCTTGGCACGCGCCTGGTCTGGTGCGGGGACGAGCTGTACCTCAAGGCGGAGCGCCCGCTGCCGGATACGGCGTATTACGAGGAGTTTACCCAGTTTGAAAACGGCATCGGCATGCTGCCGCTGTTTATGGAGGAGTTCCGGCTGGCGCTGCCGGATTACGAGGGGCGCGCGGCGCGGCCGTTTACCATTGCGACCGGCACGGCCGCCGCGCCTTCTCTGGCGGTCCTGCTTGACGAGGCGGCCGCAAAATGCGATAATTTAAGCGGCAGAGTCGTGGCGATCCGCAACGACTTCTTTGGGCCGCTGGTTTCGGTTGCCGGACTGATTACCGGCCAGGACCTGATCGCCCAGTTGAAAGGGCGGGACCTGGGCGAGCGCGTGCTGATCTCCGCCAATATGCTGCGGGATGGGGGAGACGTGTTCCTGGACGATTACACGCCGGAACAGGTGTCGGACGCGATCGGCGTACCCATCGTGCCGGTCGAGATCGACGGCGCGGACCTGCTCGCCAAGATTTTTGAAGATTGACCCCCGAAAAGCAAAGAGGAGGGAAAGAATATGCCAAAGCCGATTATGGCGATTGTCGGCCGGCCGAACGTCGGCAAATCACAGCTGTTTAACCGCTTGGCGGGCAAGCGCCTGTCCATTGTGGAGGATACGCCGGGCGTAACACGCGACCGACTGTATGCGGAAAGCGACTGGCGCGGACGTGATTTTACCATCATCGACACCGGCGGCATCGAGCCGTCAAATGACAACGAAATTCTGCAGTTCATGCGTTTTCAGGCGGAAACCGCGATCTCCCATGCGGATGTGATCGTGCTCATCACCGACCTGCGTACCGGCGTGACCGCGGCGGATCAGGATGTGGCGGCGATGTTGCTGCGTTCGGGCAAGCCGATCGTGCTGGCGGTCAACAAATGCGATAAGCCGGGCGATCCGCCGGCGGAGTTTTATGAGTTTTATAACCTCGGCCTGGGGGAGCCTTACGGCATTTCCGCCCTGCACGGTTACGGCGTGGGCGAGCTGCTGGACGCGGCTTACGAGCATTTCCCGCCCGAGGAGGAGAGCGAGGAAGCGTCGGATCGCATCCGCGTCGCGCTGATCGGCAAGCCGAACGTGGGCAAGTCCAGCCTGCTCAACCGCGTGCTGGGCGAGGAGCGCGTGATCGTTTCCAATGTGGCGGGTACGACGCGCGACAGCGTGGACGCCGATCTGGACAACGCGCACGGCAGGTTCACCTTTATCGACACGGCGGGCATCCGCAAAAAAAGCAGGGTGGACGAGAAGATCGAGAAATATTCGGTCATGCGCTCCCTGCTCGCGGTTGAGCGCGCGGACGTGTGCGTCATTATGATCGACGCGACCGAGGGCGTGACCGAACAGGACACCAAGGTCGCGGGTGAGGCGCATAACGCCGGAAAGGCCTGCATCATCGTGGTAAACAAGTGGGACCTGGTGGAAAAGGACGGCTCCACGATGAAGGAATACACGCTGCGCGTGCGCGAGGGGCTGGCATACATGCCCTATGCGCCGGTGCTGTTTATTTCCGCGCAGACCGGACAGCGCGTGGATAAGCTGTTCGCATTGATTAAAGAGGTATACGAGCAGAACCATATGCGCATCCCGACCGGCCGCCTGAACTCCATCCTGGCCGAGGCGACCGCGCGCGTGCAGCCGCCGACCGATAAGGGACGCCGCCTGCGCATCTTCTATATGACGCAGGCCTCCACCTGCCCGCCGACGTTTGTCTGCTTCTGCAACGACGCGCGCCTGTTCCACTTCTCCTATCAGCGGTATCTGGAAAATCAGATCCGCGAGGTGTTCGGCCTGACAGGCACGCCCGTGCGCATGGTGATCCGTGAGCGCGGGGACAAGGATTAAATTGATTTCTTGGGGGACGACAACATGACATTGACGCAATTTGCCATCATCGCGGTGTGCGGCTACCTGCTGGGTTCGCTGAGCTTTGCGATCATCGTCAGCAAGGTAACGCTCGGCAAGGATATCCGCAACTATGGCAGCGGCAACGCCGGACTGACCAACGCCTACCGCACAATGGGGGCGCGCAAAACACTGTTCGTGCTGCTGGGGGATATTGCAAAGGGCGCGGCGGCGATCTCGATCGGCGCGCTTCTGGTCGGGCCGGTCGGCAAGCTGGTGGCCGGTATTTTCGTGATACTGGGGCATATGTTTCCCGTGTACTTTGGCTTCCGCGGGGGAAAGGGCGTGCTGGTCGGCGCGGTCATGCTGCTCCTGTTCGACTGGCGTATTTTCCTGATCGCGTTCGTGCTGTTTTTCCTGGCGGTCGCGGTGACGCGCTGGATCTCGCTTGGCTCGATTCTGGGCGCGGTCAGCTTTCCCATCACGACCCTGCTGTTCTACCGCGATTCGGTTTTGACCGCGATGGCGTTCGGTATGGCGGTGGCGGTCATCTTCATGCACCGGAGCAATATCATGCGCATGCTGCATGGGGAAGAGAACAGGTTTTCCTTCAAAAGCAAAAAGACCATTGAAAAAACGGCTTCCGATGGAGAGGAGAGCGGAAAATGAAGGTTTTTGTATTGGGTACCGGCGGTTGGGGCATTGCGCTGGCCATGCTGCTGCACCATAACGGCCATGCGGTGACCTCCTGGACCTTTTTTCAGGAGGAATGCGACCTGCTGCACCGCGAGCGGGCAAACGAAAAGCTGCTGCCGGGGGTGAGGATTCCGGAGGGGATCACAGTCACGACCGATATGTCGGGTGCGGCGGAAGCGGACCTGGTGGTGATGGCCGTCCCGTCCTTTGCCGTGGCTTCGACTGCGGAGCAGCTCTCCCGCATCGTTCCTGCGGGGACGGTGATCGTCAATGTGGGCAAGGGGCTGGATTCCCAGCACGGCTACTGCCGCTTCTCGGAAACGATCGATCGGGCGATGGACGGCCGCAACCCCGTGGTGGCGCTGACCGGCCCGACCCACGCGGAGGAGGTGGCCCGCGGGGTGCCGACTGCAATTGTCGCCGCATCGGCGAGCCGGGCGGCGGCTGAGCTGACGCAGGCCGCGTTTATGAACGATACCTTTTTTCGCGTGTACACCTCGTCCGATCTGGTCGGCTGCGAGCTGGGCGGCGCGTTCAAAAACATTATCGCCCTTGGCGCGGGCATTTCGGATGGTTTGGGCCTGGGGGATAACTCCAAAGCCGCGTTTATGACGCGCGGCCTGACCGAGATCGCCCGTTTGGGGATTACGCTCGGCGCCAAGCAGGAGACCTTCGCGGGGCTGTCCGGCGTGGGGGACCTGATTGTTACCTGCTGCTCGATGCATTCGCGCAACCGACGCGCGGGCATCCTGATCGGGCAGGGCAAGACCGCGCAGGAGGCGATGCAGGAGGTCGGCGCGACCGTGGAGGGCTATTACGCGACCGAAGCCGGCTACCGCCTGGCCCAGCAGCAGGGGGTGTCCATGCCGATCACCGAGGCAATGTATGAGGTGCTGTATAACGGCCTGTCCGCCAAGGAAGCCATACGCATGCTCCTGGGGCGCCCGCGGCGCGGGGAGCATGAGGAAGTCTGGTTCCACTAAAAATTAATAGGTAGAATAAACGATAAGAAAAGTATTTCCTGTTGCATTTTTTGCCACAAAAAGTCTTTACTTTTTCACGCTCTTTTTGTATAATCGTACCATAGCTTATGCTAAAATCTGTAAGGTCATAAGGAGAAAGAGTATGAAAAAGAACATGACGAAGCGTTTGCTGGCCGTGCTGCTGGCGGCGGTAATGGCGTTGTCGCTGGCTGCGTGCAGCGGCGGGGACAACGGCGGCAGCGGGGATCAGGCGGCGCCGGCCGCGCTGACCGAGGAGGAATACCAGCAGGCGGTAGAGGATCTGGGCGCGGAGATGACCGAGATCCAGAACAATGCCAGCACCGCGATGACCGATCCGGAGTCTGCGAAAGAGGTTCTGGAGTCCATGAAGGCACCGCTTAACGACTTTATCGCAATCACCCCGCCGGAAGCCTACGCGGCGGGACACGAGAAGATGCAGTCCGGCTGCCAGTCGATGATCGATTTTATCGATACAGTCGTGGCAATGACGGAGGAGACCGACCAGACCAAGCTGACGGAACTGGTATCCCAGATGGATGAGCAGCTGCGTACCGCTGTCAACGATATGGCGGAAGGCGCGAGCCTGCTGGAAGAGGCAAGCAATTAACCGGCTGCCGGAAATCGTTCACCAAAAAGGCACCCCTACGGGGTGCCTTTCGTTTGCACTTTACCTTGCGATTTGGTATAATATTATATATTGCTTTTACTTTGTTTGGAGGAAAAGGATGGAGCACCGTATCAACATCAACGAATGCGCGGCGGCCCTGCGCAAAGCCGCGCCAGAGATAGATATTGCGATTAATGAACCCATGAGCCGCCACACCACCTTTGCGATCGGCGGACCGGCGGACCTGTTTGTCATGCCGAAAACCATCGCGGAGCTGACGACCGCCCTTTCCGTGGTGCGCGAACATGAGCTGCCGCTGCTGGTGCTGGGGAACGGGTCGAATATGCTGGTTTCGGACAATGGCGTGCGCGGCACGGTTATCTGTACGATCGGGCTGGACGAGGTGCGCGTCGGCGAGGACTGTCAGGTCACCGCGGAAGCGGGCGCGCTGCTCAGCCGTGTGGCACGGCGCGCACAGCGCGCGGGGCTGACCGGAGCGGAGTTTTCCGCCGGCATCCCGGGCAGCCTGGGCGGCGCGGTATTTATGAACGCCGGCGCGTATGACGGGCAGATGGCGGGCATCGTGGAAAAGACTGAATATCTCGACGGAGAGGGCGCGCGGCATGTGCTGGAGGGAGAAGCGCACGGCTTCGGCTACCGGCGCAGCGCCTTTCGCGCCCATCCGGAATGGACGGTGCTGCGTTCAACGCTTCGGCTGCGGCCGGGCGACCCCACCGCGATCCAGCTCAAAATGGCCGACCTTGCGCAGCGGCGGCGGGATAAGCAGCCGCTTAACTATCCGTCGGCGGGTTCGACATTCAAGCGGCCGGAAGGGTATTTTGCCGGACGGCTGATCGAGGACGCGGGGCTGAAAGGGGTTTCCGTCGGCGGGGCGCAGGTATCGGAAAAGCATGCGGGCTTTCTGATCAACCGCGGCGGTGCAAGCTGCGACGATATGCTGCGCCTGATCGAGCTGGTGCAGAGCCGTGTGCGGGAGGCGTTCGGCGTGGAATTGGAATGCGAGGTCCGGATCATCCGGTAAGCATGGACGAATGGGCAAGGGGGATGAATCGATGTATTTTTTGATTGTTTCGGGCATGTCGGGCGCGGGCAAGAGCCGCGCGGTCGCCACGTTTGAGGACCTGGGGTATTATTGCGTGGATAACCTGCCCATCGCGCTCATCCCGCGCTTTGCCGAGATATGCCTTGCCGCGACCGAGCGGTACGAGCGCGTCGCGCTTGTGACCGATGTGCGCGCGGGCGGGGATTTCCAGCAGCTGTTCGATTCGCTGGACTCGATCAAGAGCATGGGCTGCGACTACCGGATCCTGTTCCTGGATACGGATACGCCGACGCTGATCCGGCGCTTTAAGGAGACCCGCCGCAAGCATCCCCTGATGGAGAAGGGCATCGGCATGACGGCTGCGATCGAAAAGGAGCGCAGCATGCTGGCCGCGCTGCAGAGCCGCGCGGATTTTGTGGTCGATACGACCGGCCTGTCCGCGGCGGGGCTGCGTGAGCGCCTGCTCGCGCTGTTCGCGGGGACGGATGGCGGCGGCGCGTTTGAGGTGATTGTGCAGTCGTTCGGCTTCAAATACGGCATCCCGCCCGAGTCCGACCTGGTGTTTGACGTGCGGTTCCTGCCCAACCCCTATTATGAGATGAGCCTGCGCGAGAAAAACGGCACCGATCCGGATGTGCGCGACTATGTGTTCCAGGGCGGCATGGCGGATGAACTGATGCAGCATTTGACCTCGACGATCGATTTTCTGCTGCCGCGGTATGTGGCGGAGGGCAAAGCGAACGTAATCATCAGCATCGGCTGCACCGGCGGGAAACATCGCTCGGTCGCGATTGCAGAGGCGCTTTCCGAGCATCTGCGCGGTCGCGACTACGGTGTGGTCACCATGCACCGCGATTACCAGCGCTGATTGACAGATAAAGGAGCGGTCCATGTCCTTTTCAACCGAAGTAAAGGCCGAATTGTGCCGCGTTTCCATGCAGCGGGCGTGCTGCACGCGGGCGGAGGCTTACGGCGCGCTGCTGCACGCGTCGGTGTTTTCCCATAAAGAGATACGGCTGTCCACGGAAAACGCATTTGTGGCGCGCCGGCTGCAGGCGCTGCTGCAGCGTGCGTTTTCCGTGGACTGCGCGCCGCAGCGGGCGGGGCGCAAGCTGCAGCATACCGTCGGGGAACCCGCGCAGATCGCGCGGATCTTCGATGTGCTGGGATATGACCTGAAAAGCCACCTCGTCTACCATCTCAACCGGAACGTGCTGGAAAACGACTGCTGCGTCGCTGCTTTCCTGCGCGGCGCGTTCCTGATGGCGGGTACGGTGGCGGGGCCGGATAAAAAAAGCCATCTGGAGCTGAAAACCGGCCGGCAGAGCCTCGCGGGGGAGGAGACAAGCCTGCTGCTCGATTTGGGGCTGTCGCCCAAGCAGGCGCGCCGCGGCAATTCCTGCCTTCTGTACTTTAAGGAGGGCGCGAGCGTGGAGGATTTCCTGACCCGTATCGGCGCGCCGCGCGCGGCAATGGAGCTGATGCAGGCCAAGGTGGAAAAGAATATCCGCAACACGATCAACCGGCAGGTCAATTGCGAGACCGCGAACCTGATGAAAGCGGCGGACGCTTCCGCGCGCCAGGTCGCCGCGATCCGCGCGGTGCTCGACCGGCGCGGGGAGGAAGCCTTTCCGGAGGCGCTGCGCGAAACCGTCCGCTTGCGGCTGTCCTATCCGACCGACAGCCTGGCCGAGCTTGCACAGCGCTTCGACCCGCCGATCTCCAAGCCGGGGCTGAGCCACCGGCTGAAAAAAATAACGGAATTTGCGTCAAAGGAGGACTAAATGGTACCGTTTGCGCATCTGCATGTGCATAGTGAATACAGCCTGCTGGACGGCGCGTGCCGGATCGAGGGGCTGGTGGAGCGCGTGGCCGAACTGGGGCAGACCTCATGCGCGCTGACCGATCACGGCGTGATGTACGGCGTGATCGATTTTTACCGCGCCTGCAAGGCCAAGGGCATCCATCCGGTGATTGGCTGCGAGGTATATCTGGCGCCGCATTCGCGTTTGGAGCGCAGCTATGTGAATGGCGAATGGCACAGCCATCTGATTTTGCTGTGCGAGAATATGACCGGCTACCGCAACCTCATCCATATGGTGTCGCTCGGCTTTTCCGAGGGCTTTTATATGAAGCCGCGCATCGATATGGATCTGCTCCGGCAGCACAGCGAGGGCCTGATCTGCCTGTCCGCGTGTCTGGCGGGCGTGATTCCGCGCGCGCTGGCCGAGGGCGATATGGACGGCGCCTATGAGCTGTGCGAGCAGTTTTTGGATATTTTTGACCGCGACCATTTCTATCTCGAAGTGCAGGATCACGGCATCGAGGTGCAGAAAAAGGTAAACGAGGGGCTGTATCAGCTTGCAAAAGAGCTGGATATCGGCCTGGTCGCCACGAACGACGCGCACTATCTGACCAAACAGGACGCAAAAATACAGGACGTGCTCATGTCCATCCAGATGGGCAAGACGGTGGACGACCCCACCCGCATGAAGTTTGAGACGCAGGAGTTTTACATCAAGGATGCGGACGAAATGGCCGCGCTGTTCCCCGAGCATCCGGAAGCGCTTGCGAACACCGTCAGGATCGCGGAGCGCTGCCAGGTCGAGTTTGAGTTCGGCAAGTACCATCTGCCGGAATTCGATGTGCCGGAGGGGTACAGCGCCCTGCAGTACCTGCAGAAGCTGTGCGACGAGGGCTTTGCCAAGCGCTATCCGGATGACGACGGCACGGTGCGCGCCCGCCTGCAGTATGAGATCGATATGATCGCGCAGATGGGCTTTGTGGATTATTTCCTGATCGTTTCCGACTTCATTGGCTATGCCAAGCGCAACGGTATTCCCGTCGGGCCGGGGCGCGGCTCGGCGGCGGGCTCGATCGTTTCCTACTGCCTGGGCATCACCGACCTGGACCCTATCCACTATTCGCTGTATTTTGAACGCTTCCTCAATCCGGAGCGCGTGTCCATGCCGGATATCGACGTGGATTTCTGCTATGTGCGCCGGCCGGAGGTGATCGAGTACGTCACCGAAAAGTACGGCAAGGACCGCGTGGCGCAGATCGTCACGTTCGGCACCATGGCCGCGCGCGGCGCGATCCGCGACGTGGGACGCGCGCTGTCGATCCCGTATAACGAGGTGGACGCGGTTGCCAAGCAGGTGCCAAACGAGCTGCACATCACGATCAACAAGGCGCTGGCGGTTAATCCAGAGCTGAAAAAGATGTATGACGAAAAGCCGCAGGTGCGCGAGCTGATCGATACCGCCCGCGCGCTCGAGGGAATGCCGCGGCACGCTTCGACTCACGCGGCGGGCGTGGTCATTACCAAGGATCCGGTGGATACCTATGTGCCGCTTGCGCGCAACGACGAGCAGATGGTCACCCAGTTCACCATGACCACGCTCGAGGAGCTGGGGCTGCTCAAAATGGACTTCCTCGGCCTTCGCAACCTGACGGTGATCGCGGACGCGGAAAAGATGATCCGCCGCCATGTGCCGGATTTCAACATCGAAACCGTGGATATGAACGACAAGGCCACTTATGAGATGCTCGGCCGCGGCTCGACGATGGGGGTGTTCCAGCTGGAAAGCGCGGGCATCACCAACGTCGTCACCGGCCTGCGCCCCGCGTCCATTGAGGATATCACCGCGGTCGTGGCGCTGTACCGGCCGGGGCCGATGCAGTCCATCCCGCGCTATATCGAGTGCCGCCACCATCCGGAAAAGGTGACCTATAAGCACCCGCTGCTTGAACCGATCCTGAAAGTCACCTACGGCTGCATGATCTATCAGGAGCAGGTCATGCAGGTGTTTCAGAGCCTGGCGGGTTACTCGCTCGGCAAGGCGGACATGGTGCGCCGCGCGATGAGCAAAAAGAAGATGAAGGAGCTTGAAAAGGAGCGCGTCAATTTCATCCACGGCAATGAGGCGCTTGGCATCGACGGCGCGGTCAAACGCGGCGTGCCGGAGCATATCGCGGCGGGGCTGTTCGACGAGATCATGGACTTTGCCAACTATGCGTTCAACAAGGCCCACGCGGTGTGCTATGCGGTTGTTTCCTTCCGCACGGCGTACCTCAAGTGCCATTATCCGCGCGAATATATGGCGGCGCTGCTCACCTCCGTGCTGGACTGGTCGGACAAGATTTCCGAGTATATCCAGGCCGCGCGCGAAATGGGGATTCGGGTGCTGCCGCCGGATGTGAACGAGTCGTTCGACGGGTTTTCGGTTTCCGGACGGGACATCCGGTTCGGCCTTGCCGCGGTCAAGGGCGTCGGTCGGTCGTTTATGAAGCAGCTTGTGGAGGAGCGCGAGGCGGGAGGGCTGTTCTCGTCGTTCCAGGATTTTTGCGAGCGCATGTACGATCGGGAGCTGAACCGGCGCGCACTCGAAAGCCTGATCAAAGCCGGCTCATTTGATTCCATGGGGTACCGGCGCAGCCAGCTGCTGCAGATCGTAGGCCCAGTGGTGGACGCGATCGCGCAGAGCCGCAAGAAAAACATTGAGGGGCAAATGGACCTGTTCGGCATGGGGAACGACGAGGTGCAGGATACGCAGATCGCCCTGCCTGACATCCCCGAGGCGGACAAGCGGGAGCTGCTGGCGATGGAGAAGGAAACGACCGGCCTGTACCTGTCCGGTCATCCGATGGACGAGTATCGGGAGCTGGCGAAAAAAGCGGACGCGGCCTCCATACGGAAGATCATCGACGATCTTTCGGGGGAAAGCGCCCAGCCCGCCTATAAAGATGGAATGACTGTGCGGCTGGCGTGCGTTATCACCTCCGTGCGGCTCAAATCCACCAAAAACGGCTCGATGATGGCATATGTGACGGTGGAGGATGAATCCGCGTCGATCGAGCTGATCGTGTTCCCGCGCTCGCTGCAGCAGTGCGGCGCTTATTTGACCGAGGACAGCGCGGTACTGCTCACCGGCAAGATCGACGCGCGCGAGGATGAAGCGCCCAAGGTGCTGCTGAACGAAGCGCAGCCGCTGACCGAAAGCGCGGTGAACAGCATGCTCGCGCAGCAGAATCCGCAGCGGTCGGTATATACCGACCAGCAGGCGGCGCGGCTTGCGCCGCAGAAGCTGTTCCTGCGCATTGACAGCATGGGCAGCGACGAATGGCCGCAGATCAAGGCCATACTGCTGGCGCAGCCGGGCGATACGCCGGTTTATCTCTATCCCACGGACACCAGGAAAAAAACGCTGGCCAAGCGGGAATACTGGTGTCAACCGGATGTGCCGCTTTTGGAAAAATTACGCTTCCTCTTGGGCGAGGAAGATGTTATAATGCAGTAGGGAACCGGACAAGGCCCCGCCATGTAAGGCAAATATTATTTTGGGAAGCAACCGATACAGGAGGCTTATTATGGACAAACAGATTCGCAGAATTGGCGTGCTCACCAGCGGCGGCGACGCGCCGGGCATGAATGCATTGATCCGTGCGGTCGTCCGCACCGCTTCGGCGCACGATATCTCCGTGCTTGGCATCCGCCGCGGCTACAGCGGCCTGATTAACGGCGATATCATCGAGATGGCGGCGCGCAGCGTGGACGGGATCATCCGCAAGGGCGGCACGATGCTGTATACCGCCCGCTGCAAGGAGATGATGACCGAGGAAGGGCTGCAGAAGGCGGCGGATACCTGCCGTTATCTGGGGATCGACGGACTGATCTGCTGCGGCGGCGACGGTACGTTCCGCGGGGCGCAGGCGCTGTCCCGCAAGGGCGTACCCTGCATCGGCGTGCCGGGTACGATCGATAACGATATCGTGTGTACCGATTACACGATCGGCTTTGACACGGCCTGCAATACTGCGATCGAATGTATCGATAAGCTGCGCGACACCATGCAGTCGCATGAGCGCTGCTCGGTCGTTGAGGTCATGGGCCGCCGGGCGGGCCATTTGGCGCTGCACGTTGGCTGCGCGGTCGGCGCTACCGCGATCTGTCTGCCGGAGCGCGAGCTGAACTTTGATGTGGATATCATCGAGAAGATGCGCGTCGGGCGCATCAAGGGCCGCAACCACCATATCATTATCGTTGCGGAGGGCTATGGCGCCGCGCAGGATGTTGCCGACCGGATTCATGAGGCGACCGGCATCGATACGCGCGTAACCATCCTCGGCCATATCCAGCGCGGCGGCTCCCCGTCCGCGCGCGACCGTGTGATGGCGACCCGCATGGGCTATGAGGCGGTGATGGCGCTGGAGGCGGGCAAGACCAACCGCGTGATCGTGTTCGATGATAACCGCGTCACCGACCTGGACATCGAGGAAGGGCTCGCGCGCCAGAAGGATCTGGAGCAGGATCTGTTTGTGGCGCAGCAGACGGTAGCGATTTGACATGCCGCAGACAGTCTTGATTACCGGCGGTTCGCGTGGTATCGGCGCCGCCTGTGTGCAGGTATTTGCCGATGCGGGCTGGAATGTGGCCTTCACCTACCGCGCCAGCCGTGCAGCCGCGGGCGCGCTGGCGGAAAAGACCGGCGCGCTGGCGCTTTGTGCCGACCTGACGGATGCGCGTGCGGTCGGACGCGCGGCGGGGGAGGCGGTAAGCTATTTCGGCGGGTTGGATGCGGTGGTGTGCAACGCGGGCGTGGCGGAGCAGAAGCTGTTCCAGGACATTACGGAGCAGGAATGGCAGCATATGCTGGATGTCAACCTGCTGGGCGCGGTGCGGACCATCCGTTCCGCGCTGCCGGGCATGCTGCATAGAAAGCAGGGCAGCATCGTGACCGTGTCCTCCGTGTGGGGGCAGGTTGGCGCATCCTGCGAAAGCCACTATGCGGCGAGCAAGGCGGCGCTGATCGGTCTGACCAGATCGCTCGCGCTGGAGCTGGGGCCGTCCGGCATTCGGGTCAATTGTGTCGCGCCCGGCGTGATCGATACGGATATGAATGCGGTGCATAGTGCGGAAACCATGCGCGGGCTGGCGGAGCAAACACCGCTGGGGCGCATTGGCACCGCGCGCGAGGTTGCGGAGAGTATCCTGTACTTATGCTCGGACAAAGCGGCCTTTGTCACCGGACAGGTGCTCGGTGTGACCGGCGGCTTTTAACAGGTAATAAAACCCCCTCTGTCGAATGACAGAGGGGGTTTTTGTCGTCCATTTCAGAACAGCGCGAGGATTTTGGCGATCTCGCCACGGGTGATCTTGCCCAGGGGCTGCAGCGTATTGTCGCTGTAGCCGCCGATGATGCCGGCGGCAACGCAGGTCTTAACCTGATCGACCGCCCAGGAGGGGACGGAGGACGAATCCTTATAGGAAAGGCTTGCCGCCGCATAGCCGCGCGGCAGGCAGCGTCCGATCACGGTCATGACCTCGGCGCGCGTCATATCCGCGTCCGGAGAGAAATACAGCTTGCCGTTTCGTGTTTCGCCGTTCATGATGCCCGCCTGCGAAACCGCGTAGACCGCGCCGCGCGCCCAATCCGGTATGGAGGCATCGTCGGCAAAGTCCAGCGCGCCGGTATACGAGGTGTCCAGGCCGAGCAGGCGCGCCATCGTGACCGCAAATTCCTTGCGCGTCAGATTGCGCTCCGGACGGAAATAGGTTTTCCCGTCGCTGCCGGTTTCGCCCTTCATGATGCCGTTGGTATTCAGCAGGGAAGCGTAGCCGCGCGCCCAGTGGGAAGCGGTATCGGCAAACGCGTTGCTGGCGCTGCCTGCTGTGACGGTTGCGGAAACACGGGTGCGGTTGCCCGCGTCGTCCGATACGTCGATCGTGACGCAATGCGTACCCGCGGACAGCGCACCGGTTGTGACGGTCAGGGTGGAGCCGCTCATGCTGGCCGCGCCGTCAACCGCTTTCCCATCCACCTTGACTGTAATATTGGAGGAACGGGCGGGATATTTGCCATTTTCCATCGTAGCGGTGCCGCTGATCGTGGCCGCCGCGCCGGCGTCCACGGTCAGGGCGGTGCTGTTCAGCTTGACCGAGGGGGCGTCCGTATTGGTGACCGCGTGGTCGGCGGAAACGACGATCTGGTCGAGGTAGAGCGCGGAATCCGCAGCCCCGCTGCCGCTGCGCTCAAAGCGGATGCCAGTCAGCCTGGACGCGCCCTCCGGAACGGCGGCGGTAAGCTGCTTCCACGAGGCCGTGGTGGCCGCGGACAGGGCTGCGGTCAGCTCATTGCCCTCGGCGTCGGCGAAGACCGCGGTAAGCGTACCCTGCGTCCCTTCGCCGCGCGTCCACAGCGTCAGGTGCTTCCGGCCGGAAACATCGGCCTGCGGGAGCGAGATCGTCGCGGCCGCGACCTTGGTGCCGTCATAGGCGGCTTTGAGCGAGCCTTCGCCGCGCGCGACCGCTGTATATCCGGTCACGCGGGTGAGCGTCATGCCCTCGGTGGCCGTGCAGCCGTCCGTGCCGGCCTCAAAATCAGCAACGGTTTCCGCATCCTGCGGGTCGCCCATGCCGACATTCACCGTTATGGATTTGCTGGTCGCGCCATACGAGCAGGTGAGCGTACCGCTCGCCATGCTGTCGCCCGCGGTGAACACGCCCTTTTCGTCGATCGAGCCGATGTCGCTGGAAACGCTCCAGTGAAAAGCGGTGTCGATCGAGGCCATCTTCTGACCGAGGTGGTAGGCGATCCCGTCCACATCGACACTCTGGCCGGGCTTGACCGAGATCGAGCTGATGTCCTTGCCGGCGCTCTGCAGGCCGATCGAATTGACGTCGCCCGTGATGCAGATATCCATTGAGCCTTCGACCGAACCGTTGGAAGCGGTGATGGTGGCGGTGCCGGTTGCCGTACCGGCGGTGAAGGTCTGGTTTTCGACCGTACCCAGCTCACCGGATACGGTGTAGGTCATGCCGGAGGGGTCCGGCGCGGGACCGTAGGAAGCGTCCGCGCCCTTGACCGAGAACCAGGTAGAGGCGCCCGGCAGCACATAGCGGTAGCTTGGCGTGAGGAACGAATAGGCGGTGACGTTGTCGGATGCGACATGGTTGATAAAGAAAATATAGTTGGCGCAGGCGCGCTGGGAACCGTCCGAGGGGCTGGTAATCAGGGAAGCGGTGGATTCGCCGGGCCTGCGCAGCGCCATGGCGGAGGAGCCGCCGCCGTCCAGACAGATGGCGCGGACACAGCCCAGCGATACCAGCTCTTCCCCAAGCTGGGCGGCGGTCAGTCCTACACTGTGCGAGGACTGGTTCCCGTCAACCTCGTACAGCACGACCGTACCGTCCGACCGGACGCCGATCGCGCTGCGCGCGCGGTTGGAAGAGCCTCCGTCTATCCCTGCGGTGGTGACCGAGCCGTTATCGATCAGCAGCTTGCCGCCGACCGCGTAATCCACATCCGCCCAGTTGGTATCGTTCGCCGTAACCTTGAGCGTGACCTCCTCGCCGATCGGGAAGTCCACCCAGGAGGGGACGTTCGCACCGTCCGACTTGGTCAGCACCATCTGGTCGTCCGTGATGGTGAGCGGGCTGTTGCCCGTTCCCTTGTTGATGACTTTCATTTTGACCGTGCCGTTTACCGTGACCGGCGTATCGTCCACGCGCTCGAGGATGATGTTGGTGCCGTTCGCCGTAAAGTGGGTCGAATCGTCATAGTTGCGGTCGAGCAGATATGCGCCCGCGGTGGTACGGGTTTTATTGAAATAGGAGACAGAAACCGTGCCGCTTGCGCCGGAGACCGTCATGCTCATGGTCGGACGGCCCATCACGGCCGTGCCGTCCGCCTTGAAGCCGACCGCATACTGCCATGCGTCGGATGAGATCAGCTCGCCCTCGTCGATCACCAGTCCGATCGGGACGCCGCTGGACATGACGAAGAAGTCGGCGTTTGTGCCGCCAATGACCGATTTGCCCTGGCTCTCCAGATATTTGACCGCGTTCGTGATCGTGGCGCTGCTGCCGTAAAGCTGCTCGTCCGCATACACCATGATCGGCGAGACGCCTGTGTTCGGCCGGTATGTCAGGATGTTTGCACGCTGCACGCCGGCGCTGTTTTTGCCCTCCGAGCGGGTATAGGTCAAGCCCTCGCCCACCGGATAGGAATAGGTGAAGCCGTTGCTGAACGCGGCGCCGGCCGCAGCCGTAAAGAGCTGCACTGCGGCAAGGGAAGCCGCCAGCAGGCGGCCGGATACTTTTGCGAAGTGTTTCATGGTCCTCCTCATTTTCTCAGGATAGTGGAAGCCTTGCTGCCGCGCCGCGCCCCCACTTCGCACGCAGCGCCGTCCCGCGCGACTCTATCCCGCGCGCGGGGTCAATTAAAATTGGTTTGCAGCGGTGAAACCGCTGCAAATCATAAAAACCCGCGGCGTGTACGTGGGTTTTTATACAAGTGCGAAAAAAGTTTCGCTTTGCGGAACTTTTTGCAGCTTTGGACGCATCCGTGCGCCGCACGGTGCGTCCTCTTCGATTGGAAGCGTGGTTCCAATCGAGCAATTTTTATATGCTCTTTACCACCTTTTCCAGCACCTCGGATATCTTGGGACTGCGCACCGAGATATCCGCCGCATGGTGGTAAACCGCCTTACGCGCGTTATACAGACGGCGCGTTTCGGCCTGCTTGTCAGGGCCGGCAAGCAACGGGCGGGTGTTGGAATAGGAAAGGTTTTTCAGGATGCGGTAATAGGGCGTGTCCAGATGGATGAGCAGGCCGGTCTCTCGGACTGCTTTCACATTTTCCGGCCGGAGCACCGCGCCGCCGCCAAGGGAAAGCACGATTCCTTCCCGCTGGGAAAGCTCTCGGATGTAGGCGCACTCCCGCTCGCGGAAATACGCTTCTCCCTGTTCCGCAAAAATGTCGGAAATTTTTTTGCCCTCCCGCGCCTCTAAATACTGGTCCGCGTCGATAAATTCCAATCCGGTCAGGCGGGCGAGCTTGCGGCCGATGGTGGTTTTGCCGCTGCCCATGAAGCCGCACAGCACGATGTTGCGCTTTCCGTGCTTTTCATGCAGGCGCTTGACCGCCATTTTGCCATAGGTGCGGCGCAGAATGGTTTCGCAGGCCTGCGGCTCGAACCGCACGCCCGACCAGACCGTCTGCGCGTAGGCCGCCTGCATGACCAGCATGAACAGGCCGTCGCGCACGCGGGCTTTTTTGGGATTGGCCAGCCGCATGGTGGCGGTTACGGGTGGGTTGTAAATCGCGTCGAACACATATTCGGCCTTGTGCGGCAGGTAGTGCAGGGGAGCGGCGTTTTCCCTGGGGTACATGCCGACCGGCGTGGAATTCAGGACGATTTGGATATCGCGGGGGATATGCCGGCGGTTATAGACCGCAATATGCGCGCCGGGTACGGCCGCGCAGAGCTGCTGCCGCAGGGCTTCCGCCTTGTCCAGGTTGCGGCCGGTGATGGTCAGGTACGCGCCCTGCGTCACACAGTGGTAGGCCATGACCGAAGCCGCGCCGCCATAGCCCAGCAGCAGGACCTTTTTCCCGCGCAGGCTGACCCCGTCCCTTGTAAGGGATTCGGCAAAGCCCAGGATATCCGTGTTGTAGCCGACCGCTTTCCCGTTCCGGAACGCCACGGTGTTGACCGAGTGCAGGTCGCGCGCGGCGGTGTCCACTTCGTCCAGCAGGGGGATGATCGCTCTTTTGTGCGGAATGGTGCAGTTGATGCCGCCCAGCTTACGCTTTGCCAGCTCGAATGCTTCCGGCAGGTCTTCCGGCGGCACGGCGACGCCGATATAATCCGCGTCCTGGCCGGAGGCCGCGAACAGCTGTGCGTGCAGCTCCGGACTCATGGTATGGCCGAGCGGCCAGCCGAACAGCGCGTAGGTCGGCTTTTCCGGCTGGAACGCGCGGAACTGTTCCATGGATAGCAGCATGGTATCAGCCCCCCAACCGTTCCAGGGTATGGAAAAAGTCGGGATAGGAGATCGCGACGACCTCCGGCTCGTCGATGCGGCAGGCGCTGCGCGCGGCGAGCGCCAGCACGGCGAGGCTCATGGCGATGCGGTGGTCCTTGTAGGTTTCAAAGGCGGCGCCGTGCGGACGCTTGCCGCCGCGGATAATCATGCCGTCGTCGGTTTCTTCCACGTCCACGCCTGCCTTTTTCAGCTCGGTGACCATGGCGGCGATACGGTTGGATTCCTTTACCTTCAGCTCCTGCGCGTCGCGGATGACCGTCTCGCCCTCGGCGTAAGCCGCCGCGACCGCGATGACCGGCAGTTCGTCGATCAGGCGGGGAATGATCGAGCCGCCGATCTCCACACCGCGCAGCATACTATGTTTGACGGTCAGATCGCATACGGGTTCCGCGTCGTCGTGAAAATTCGATATGGAAATATCTGCCCCCATCTCGCGCAGCACGTCCAGAATGCCGGTGCGCGTCGGATTGACGCCGACGTTCCGGATCGTCAGCTCCGAGCCCTCGACGATCGCGCCCGCGACCAGGAAAAACGCCGCGGAAGAAATGTCGCCCGGCACGCGGATATCCACGGCGTGCAGGTCCTCCGGCGGCTCGAGCGTGATGGTGCTGCCGTGTGTTTCAACCTCCACGCCCAGCGCGCGGAACATGCGCTCGGTATGGTCGCGCGAGGGCGCAGGCTCGATAACCGTGGTCTGCCCCTCGGCATAGAGGCCGGCAAGCAGGATGGCGCTTTTGAGCTGCGCGGAAGCGACCGGCAGGCGGTATTCGATGCCGTACAGCTCGCTCGGATACAGGGTGAGCGGGCAGTAATTATCGTTTTTGCCCTCAATAGACGCGCCCATCTCGCGCAGCGGCTTGATAACGCGGCCCATCGGGCGCTTCTGGATGGAGGCGTCGCCGTTTAAGGTGGCGGTGAACGGCTGTCCGGCCAGGATGCCGCACAGCAGGCGGGTGGTCGTGCCGGAGTTGCCGGTGTACAGTGTCTCCTCCGGCGCGCACAGGCCGTGCAGGCCCACACCCTCCACGATGACCTCGCTGTCCGTGATCTCGATTTCCACCCCCATTTTGCGGAAGCAGTCGATGGTGGAAAGGCAGTCCTCGCCCATCAGAAAGCCGGTGATGTGGGTCGTGCCGTTTGCCAGCGCGCCCAGCATGACCGCGCGGTGCGAAATGGATTTGTCGCCCGGCACGGTGATCTCGCCGCGCAGCGGGCCGCAGGGTTGGATTTGCATTTGTTTTTACTCCTCCGTCGCATCGGACACCTGATAGCTGCCGATGACCTTGATGTAGGGAAGCTCCTCATGGAGCTGGTATAGCAGGGACTGCACGGCATGGTCGCGCATATTGCCGGTGAAGTCCAGATAAAACACATAGCACCAGGGGCTGTCTTTCAGCGGTCGGGAATAGATGCTGGTCATGTCGATGCCGTAGTGCGCGATCGTATCCAGCACGGTGTTGAGCGAGCCCGCGACATTCGGGATGTGGAACGCGATTTCGATGCGGTTGTCCTCCGGCTGGCTGGTGAGCGTCCGGCTGACCGCGATAAAGCGCGTTTCGTTGTGCTTGAGGTCGTTGATGCCTTCCTCCAGAATGTGCAGGCCGTACCGCTCGGCCGCTTCGCGCGAGCAGATGGCGGCAAGCCGCCTGTCGCCCTTATCGCGGACGTTCTGCGCCGCGATCGCGGTGTTGGCCACTTCGATCGCTTCAAGATTATGCGCGGCAATAAACGCGTGACACTGGGGCAGGGCGTGCGGGTGGGAGCATACGCTTTGAATATCCGCAAGCCGCGCGCCCGGCACCGCGGCAAGGCAATGCGAGATTTTCCGGATATACGAGCGGTTGATGCACAGGCCGTATTCCAGAAGCAGGTCGTAGACCTCGCTGACCGTGCCGGCGGTCGTGTTTTCGACTGGAACCACGCCCACATCCGCAGCGCCGTCGCGCACGGAGCGGAACACCTGCTCCCACGTCGGCACGTTGATCGGCTCGCACTGCGGGAACAGCGCGCGCGCCGCCAGCTCCTGGTATGCGCCCGGCACGCCCTGGTAGTAGACGGTTTTCGGGTCAAGCGCAGCCCCCGCCGGATGGAACGGGAAACGCGCCGGCTCCTCCCGAAGCTGCTCGCTGTATTGATATTCGCGGCTTGCGCGGATCATGCTTTGCAGCAGCGCGGTATATTTGAGCCGGATTTCCCCGTCCATGCCCGCGGTGCGCTGTTCAATGATTTCCGCTTCCCGATCGGGCTTATAGACGCTGTCGTTCGTTTCGGCCTTGGCATGCGCCACCTCAAGCGCGAGCGACATGCGCTTGAGAAACAGCGCGCGCATCTGTTCGTCCACCTCGTTGATATCCCGGCGGATTGCGGGTAATTCACGCATAGCCGTTCGCCTCCCGCAGCAGATCTGCCAGCGCGACGGCGCACGCCGCCTCGACGACGGGCGCGGCGCGCGTGACGATGCAGGGATCGTGCCGCCCGTGGATGGAAAGCGGCTCGACCCGACCGGTCTGAAGATTGAGCGTCTGCTGTAACGAAGAGATGGAGGGGGTCGGCTTGATGCACACGCGGAACACGAGCGGCATGCCGTTTGTGATGCCGCCGTTGACGCCGCCGTTGTTGTTGGTTTCGGTTTTGACCGTGCCGTCCTCCTGATACAGCGTGTCGTTCGCGTGCGAACCGCGCAGCGCGGCAAAGGCAAAGCCCGCGCCGAACTCCACGCCCTTGACCGCGGGTACGCCGAACAGCAGGGAGGACAGGCGGCCCTCCACCGTATCCAGCATGGGGCTGCCAAGGCCGGCGGGCAGGCCGATGGCCGCGCATTCGATCACGCCGCCGACCGAATCCTGCGCTTCGCGCGCCTCCTCGATCGCGGCAAGCATGGCATCCAGCGCGCGCGGGTTGTTGACCGGATAGTCCGCCTCACGCAGCGCGTCGAGCTGCTCGGGGCGCACATCCACATCGTCAAACGGCATATCCTGGATCTGCGCGATGGACTGGATATGGGAGCCGACCGTCACGCCCTGCGTTTTCAGCCACAGCTTGCACATCGCACCCGCGAACACAAGCGGCGCGGTCAGCCGGCCGGAAAAATGGCCGCCGCCGCGCGGGTCGTTGCAGCCCTGATAGCGCACCATGCCGGTATAGTCCGCGTGGCCCGGGCGGGGCTGCGCGGACAGCGCGGCATAATCGCCCGAGCGCTGGTTGGTATTCTGAATCAGGGCGCAGAGGGGCGTGCCGGTGGTTTTGCCGTTGTAGACGCCGGACTGGATGACCGGCAGATCGGCCTCCCTGCGCTGGGTGGACTGCTTGTTGCGCCCGGGGGCGCGGCGCTCCATCTCGCGCAGGATAAAGGCTTCGTCATATGCGACGCCGGACGGAAACCCGTCGATCACCACGCCGATGCCGGCCCCGTGCGATTCGCCGAAGAGCGACAGCTTGATGGCGTTTCCCCAAATGGAACCCATTGGGCATTGCCTCCTTACAGTTTGAGAATGTATTCGTGCAGCGTTTCCGCGTCGATCGGGGTGATCTCCGCGCGGCCCGCCTCGCGGACCAGGATGAAATTGACCGTCGCGCCGAACTTCTTTTTATCCGACAGCAGGGCGGTGTAAATCGCCTCACGGTCATAGGTCAGCGCGGTCGGTAGGCCGATGTGCTGCAAAAGCTTTATGAGCGGCGCGGTCAGGTCCTGGTTGCCAAGCAGGGCGCTCAGCCGCATGGCCGCCACCATGCCGATGGCGACCGCCCGGCCGTGGGTCAGGTCGGTATAATGGCCGAGCTTCTCCGCCGCGTGGCCGATCGTATGGCCGAAGTTCAGAATCATGCGCAGGCCGGTATCGTGCTCATCGATCGCGACCACGTCGCGCTTGATCTTGACGCATTCGTAGATGATATCCCCGATGCGCGCCTTGTAATCCGGCAGGGCAACCAGGTCCAGAATGTCCTTATTGGCGATATAGCCATATTTGACCACCTCGGCCATCCCGTCAGCGAAGGTCGCGTCCGGCAGGGTAGCAAGCACCGCCGGATCAATCAGCACCAGACGCGGCTGGTAAAACGCGCCGACCAGGTTTTTGCCCTCCGCGAGGTCCACGCCGGTCTTGCCGCCGACCGAGGAATCCACCTGCGCGAGCAGAGTGGTTGGGATCTGGCACAGGGCTACGCCGCGCAGGAAGGTTGCGGCGGCAAAGCCGGTGATATCGCCCACCACGCCCCCGCCGAGCGCGATTACAAGATCCTTGCGGGTCATGCCGGCGGCGAGCATGTCATGATAGACGGCCTCGACCGTTGCCAGCCGCTTATGCTCCTCCCCTGCGGGGATGACTGTGTGGGAAACCGGAAAGGAAAACTGGCGTTCCAGCGCGTCCAGATACAGCGGCGCGACCGTCGAATCCGTGACGATATGCGCGCGGCTGGGGGAAAAAACATCGAGCATGGCCGCCGCCGCGCGGCCGAGCAGGCCGGTTTCAATATGGATATCGGACACGCCGTTCGCGCCCGTCAGGCTTAGGGTCTGCACTACTGAAGCACTCCTTTGATGATAAACTGCACATTTGTGCCGCGCCGTCAGGCGCAGTTAAGATGGGAAATCGAGCGATGCGGCGCGCGAAGCCGCGCCTTGGACGCACCCGCGGCAAAGCCGCGTCACGCCCCGTTTGCCGGAAACGGCAGCTTCAAACGAAATCAGATTTCGCGCCCCACCGCCTGCGCCACCGCGCGCAGATTGGTCATGGCCTCGTGGAACGAATCGTAGGTGAGCGACTGCGCGCCGTCCGACAGGGCGTGCGCGGGGTCGTTGTGGACCTCGATCATCAGTCCGTCCGCGCCCGCGGCGATCGCGGCCTTGGCCAGCGGCTCAACCATCCAGTAAATGCCGCCCGCGTGGGACGGATCGACGATGACCGGCAGGTGGCTCATGCGCTTGAGCACCGGCACTGCGGAGATATCCAGCGTGTTGCGGGTGTAGGTTTCGTAGGTGCGGATGCCGCGCTCGCACAGGATGACGTTTTCGTTGCCGCCCGCCATGATGTATTCGGCGGACATGAGGAATTCCTCCATCGTATTGGCGAAGCCGCGCTTGAGCAGCACGGGCTTTTTGGTCTGTCCCAGCTCCTTGAGCAGCTCGAAGTTCTGCATATTGCGCGCGCCCACCTGGAAGCAGTCGCATTTATCCAGGAACAGCTCGATATGCGCGGGGTTGGTGATCTCGGTCACGACCGGCAGGCCGGTCGCCTCATGCGCCTTGTGGAGCAGTTCGAGGCCTTCCGCCTTGAGGCCCTGGAACGAATACGGGGAGGAGCGCGGCTTCCACGCGCCGCCGCGCAGCACGGCGGCGCCGTCCGCCTGCACATGGCGCGCCACGTCGATGATCTGCTCCTCGCTTTCGACCGAGCAGGGGCCGGCCATCACGACCAGCTTTTTGCCGCCCACGACCACGCCCGGCGCGATCTCGACCTGGGAATTATCCGGATGGAACTTGCGGTTGGCCAGCTTGAACGGCTCCTGCACCTTGATGATGTTTTCCACCTGGGGGTCGCGCAGCAGCGCGTCCTTATCCACCGCGCCCGTGTCGCCGACGAGACCGATGACGATTGTACCCGCGCCGTAGATCGGGTTGGCCTTGACGTTCCAGCGCTCGATGTGTCTGGAAAGCTCCTCAACGTGTTCGCGGGTCGCACCCTGCTTCATAATGATAATCATGTGTTTTCTCTCCTTGTCATATTGGGGTGAATTGCGTTTGTCCGGCGGAGAAAAAGCATAAAAAAAGCCTTCCATCCACAAAGAGGGACGAAAGACAAACATTCCGCGGTACCACCCACATTCGGCATGGAAACCATGCCGCACTTTTTCGGATACAGAAAATATCCTATCCCTGTAACGGAGGAGTTCCGTCGGCGCCTACTGCAAGGTTTTTTCAGCACCGCAGCTCAAGAGGGAACTTCATCGTGCCGGCGTCTGCGTCCGTTTCCAGTCATGCCGGACACTCCCTGAAAGCCGCGCTTGGAACAACTACTTTCCTCTGTCATCGCTTTGTGCAATATTTGTACTTATTATATTACCGATGCCTCGGGTTGTCAATGCAAAAATTGTTACGGTTTTGTTTCAGGAGGAATTGCGGTCAAGCGCGCCGGACAGTCATATTCCGCGGGCGGCACTCATAGAGTAGGACAGGTGATGCAATATGGAAGTGAAACAGGACAAAGCCTACCAGCAGGCGGCCGGATGCCTGCCGCCGCTGCGCGCGGCGCAGCTCGCAGCGCTGGAGGGGCAGGAGGAGGTCGAGGAGCTGCGGTTTCGGGCGGGACGGCCGCCGGCGGTCAAAACGGCCCGCGGTGAGCGGGAGCTGGAGCTTGCCGCCGTCACCGCGCAGGAGCTGCGGGAGATCCTCAGCCGCGCCGCGCGGTATTCGGTACACAGCTATACGGAAAGCCTGAAAAACGGGTTTGTCACGCTTACGGGCGGCCACCGGCTGGGCGTCTGCGGCACCGCGGCGGAGGAAAACGGAAAGATCGTCGGCATACGCGGTCTGTCCTCCGTCAATCTGCGCATCGCGCGGCAGGCGCGGGGGCTGGATGCCGTGATCGCGCCCTGGGTCGGGGAGGGGACGCCGCAATCCATGCTGCTGCTGTCGCCGCCCGGCTTTGGGAAAACCACGCTGCTGCGGGAATGGGTGCGCGCGGTGTCGGACAAGGGGCATACGGTCGCTGTGGCGGACGAGCGCGGCGAGGTGGCGGCGCTGGCGGACGGCGTGCCGCAGTTCGCGGTCGGGCGCTGCACCGATGTGCTGGAAAACTGCTCGAAAAAGCGGGCGGCGCTCATGCTGCTCAAAACCATGTCGCCCGCGCTGCTGGCGTTCGACGAGATCACCGCGCCCGAGGATGTGGAGGCGGTCTCGCTCTGTGCGCACTGCGGCACGGCGGTGCTCGCGACCGCGCACGCGGCGGGAACGGACGACCTGCGGCGCAGGCCGCTTTACCGCTCCCTGCTGGAACTGGGCGTTTTCAGGCGGGCGGTCGTGATCGGCCGGAGGGACGGAAAGCGGGAATACCGCATGGAACGATTGGAGGAACGGACATGCTCAAGCTGATAGGTGCGGTGATGATATTCGGCTCCTGCGCGGCGCTTGGATTGTCCGCCCGCCAGGGCCTGCGGAAGCGGGTCGCGGCGGCGGACGCGATGCTGCTGGCGCTCTCGCTGATCTGCAGCGAGATATCCTGCCGCCGCGCGCCGCTGCCCGAAATCATCGGTACGCTGGCGGAAAACGAAAACCCGACCGTCCGGCTGGTGTTCGGCGGCCTGCAGCGCCGCCTGCGCGAGCAGAACGGGCTTTCGCTCAGCTATCTGTGGCGCGTCAATCTGCGGGACAACCGCGCGGAAGCCGGACTCGGCACGCCGGAATGCGATATCCTCTGCGACGCCGCGAACTACCTGGGGCGCTACGACGCCGCCGAACAGGCGGCGGGGCTGGACCAGATCGGCCGGCGCCTGTCCGCCGCGCGCGCAGCGGCGTCCGAGGAACTGCAAAGCAAGGGGAATTTGTACCGCACCTGCGGCATCGCGCTCGGGATACTGGTCGTTTTGGTGCTGATCTGACAACGGAGGGAAGTATGGATGTTGATCTGATTTTCCGGATCGCGGCCGTTGGCATCCTGGTGGCTGTCCTCGGACAGCTCCTGACGCGTTCCGGACGGGAGGAGCAGGCGTTGATGACCACGCTCGCGGGGCTTATCGTCGTGCTGATGCTGATTGTGCAGGAGATCAGCCAGCTCTTTTCGATGATGAAAAGCGTGTTCGGCTTTTGAACGGGCTGACCGCGGCCTGCGGGCTGGCACTGCTGACGCTGGTGCTTTCGCTCGTGCTGAAAAAGGACGCGCCCGCCATCGCTTTCCTGCTGACGCTGACCGCGGGCGTGCTGATCCTGCTGCAGGCGTTCCGGACGATCGGCGGCACGGCACAGCGTTTTTCCGCGCTGCTGGCGCAGGGCGGCATTACGGGCAGCCTGTATCTGCCGGTGTGCAAGGCGCTGGGCGTGGCGGTCGTGGTGCGCGTCATGAGCGCGCTGTGCAAGGATGCGGGGCAGTCCGCGCTTGCCGCCAAGCTGGAGATTGCCGGCGCGGTGCTTGCACTTTCCCTGTGCCTGCCGCTGCTGGAGCAGGTGCTCGGCCTGGTGGCCGACTGGACGGTATGAAAGGAAACGGATGAATGAAAAAACTGGTCGCTGTATGGCTCGTCCTGCTGGCCTGCCTTGTACCCGCCGGAGCGGCGGCATCGGGTGGGGATATCGGGCAGACGGGCGGGGAATCGCTTCTCGGCGCGGTGCCGGAGGAGCGGCGGGGGTATCTGGACGGCATCCAGCCGGAAACCGCCGACGAGCTGGCAGGTTCGCTCGCGCGCCTGCTGGACAACGTATCGGAGGACAGCCGCAGCGCGCTGCGGAACGCGGTACATAGCCTGGCGCGGGCAGCGGTCGTGATCCTGCTCACCGCGATGGCGCGCGGCTTTTCCGCGGCGGCGGGCGGCGAAGCGGACGCATGGATCGATATGGCGGGCGCCCTCGGCTGCGCCGCCGTGCTGCTGCAGGACTTTTCCGGCGTGCTGTCGCTCTGCCGCGATACGCTGGAGCAGATCAGCCTGTTTTCCGGCACGCTGCAGCCGGTGCTGGCGGCGGCGTTGTCGGTGGGCGGCAGCGCCGCGACCGCCACCGTGCTGCAGGTGGCGACGATGGTGGTGTTCGACCTTGTTATCCGCCTGATCCATACGCTGATGGTGCCGGCGGCCTGTGCGTACCTTGCGATCACCGCGGTGGACGCGGCGACCGGCAACGGCATGCTGCGCGGCCTTGCGGACGGGATCAAGAGCCTGACCTCGGGCGCGCTCAAGCTCATTTTGACGCTGTTTACCGCATACCTTACCATAGCGGGGGGCGTTTCGGGCAGCGTGGACCGGATGGCGCTGAAAACAGCGAAGTTTGCCGTGTCGGGCGCGGTGCCTGTGGTGGGGGGCGTGATCTCGGACGCGACCGAGACCGTGCTGTCCGGCGCGTCGCTGCTCAAAAATTCGATCGGCGTGTTCGGGATGCTGTGCGTCACGGCGATCTGCCTGGTGCCGTTCCTGCGCGCCGGCGCGAGCTACCTGTGCTATAAGGCGGGGGCGGCCGTGCTGTCGCCGCTGTGCTCGGGCAGCCTGCGGCAGCTTTTGGAGGGGGTAGGCACAGGCTTCGGCCTGCTGCTCGGCATGCTCAGCACCTGCTGCCTGATCTTGTATTTGGAGCTGGTATATGTGGTTGCGATGGTGAAGCCGATATGACCGAATTATTTCAGACAATTTTGCTGCGCGTCACACTGGCGGGCGTGGCCTCGGCGGTTGCGCTGCGCATGGTGGGCGGCGGGGCGCTGCGGGAGATCATCAAGGTTGCGGCGGGTCTGCTGATGCTGCTGGCGCTGCTGCAGCCGCTCTCCGGCCTGCGCACCGCTGCGTGGGATGGCTGGAGCGTGCCGTCGCAGGAGGATATCGATGCGATCCAGGAGAAAAACACCCAGACCACCATGAGCACGGTCGCGGCCAGCATCGCGGAGATGGTGGAGCAGCGCACGGAAAAAGAGGGCTTCGACTGTACGGTCGATGTGACCATGGCAAACGATGAAAACGGGATTTTGCAGGTGGACCGCGTGACCGTATATTACGGCGGGCGGGACGCGGCGCGCCTGGAAGAGCTGCGCGCGATTCTGACCGAGGAGTGTGGGGTGCCGGAGGAAAGGCAGGAGATGATTGCAAGATGAAAAAGCCAGAACTGGCATGGCTGAAAGACCTGGGGGAGAAGCTGCGGCCGCTGGCGCACCGGTATCGGGCGGTTCTGATCGTGCTGCTGGCGGGGATGCTGCTGCTTGCCTCCGGCGGGTGGTTCGGCGGGGGAAAGGAACAGGCCGCGGCGCAGACCGGACAGCCGGAGACGGCGGGGTTCGACCTGGCCGCGTTTGAGCAGGACCTGAACGAAAAGCTTGCGGCGATCGAGGGCGTGGGACGGGTGGAGCTGATGCTGTCGCTCGACCAGACCGAGGAGGCGGTATATGCCGTGAACACCCGCCAGACGAGGAACGGCGACGCAGGGCAAAGCTATGAAAGCGATCTGACCGTCGTATCAGACGGAAGCTACGGCGAAAAGCCGGTGACGGTAAAAAGCCTGCTGCCGACGTTCCGCGGCGCGGTCGTGCTGTGCGACGGCGCGGACAACGCGCAGGTGCGCCTTGCCGTGACGCAGGCGGTCGGCACCGTATGCGGCATCGGCTCGGACAAAGTTACGGTTCTGAAAATGGCGGCGGGAACATAAAACATAATAACCATGTACAGGAGGGCGAGCAGTCATGAAAAAAATCAAGAAACGCGGGGCAATATACGGAGTGATCGCGCTGCTGCTTTGCGTTGCGGTCTACCTCAACTGGAGCTACATCGACGCGCCGGAGGACCTGCTGGTCGCGGAACAGACCGATCCGGAGGATGCGGCGGCAAGCGCGCAGGACGCGGCGGACGGGGCGGATTACTTCGCGGCCTCGCGCCTGACCCGCGAGCAGGCGAGGGATGAGGCGGTCAGTACGCTCAAGGAGCTGAGCGAGAGCGAGGAAGCCGACCAGACCGCGAAGGACGAGGCGGCGGCGCAGATCTCCGCGCTGGCCGAGGACTCCGTGGCCGAGGCGAACATCGAGAGCCTGATCCGCGCGAAAGGGTACGAGGATGCGGTCGTGATGATCGGGGACGACAGCGTAAACGCGGTCGTCGCACCGCCGGAGGGCGGCCTGCAGGCCGAGGACGTTACGGTCATCAAGGACATCATTATCTCCGAGACCGGCATGTCGGCCGGCCAGATCAAGATTGTCGAGGCGGCCTGATCGGTATTTTCTCTTTCTTTTTTGCCAAAACTGTGTTATAATCCGTAAAAAGGAGAGTGAACAGTATGGCGGATCATAAGGAGTACTGGTCAACCGAGGACGACCAGGGCTGCATTCGTATCTCTGAAGACGTTGTCGCTTCGATCGCCGCGTTTGCCGCCTCGGAAACGGAAGGCGTGAGCGGACTGTATTCCAGCCTGACAAGCGATATCGTCAGCTTTTTGAGCAAGAAAAACATTTCCAAGGGCGTTCGCATCGAGATCGGCGAGGAAGGGACGGTCCGGATTGAGATCGGCTTCCTTGCGCTGTTCGGCCACAACATCTGCGATGTGGCAAAGCAGGTGCAGCAGCACGTCAAGGCTTCGGTGGAATCCATGACCGGCCTCAAAGTTACCGAGGTCAATATTCACGTCGGCGGCGTGACGTTCGCGCCCGCGCCGGCGGCGGAGGAGCCGGCGGCAGGACAGGAGCAGGACTGAAACGGAGAGGGAGAGCGGCATGGCGGCGGCCATGCCGCTTTTGTTTTGCCAAATCCTCCCGCTTTTCATGGAATATCGGCTTGAAATTTTGGCGAAAATAGGATAAAATAGGTCGTATTCAGAAATATAGGAGGAGCTTGCCGCCGTGAGCAGAACAAAAGCGAGAGAGATTGCCCTGCATCTGATTTTTGAGATGGGGTTTCAGCAGTTTGAGGATGAAAATCTGAACGACCGCCTGGACGAGAGCATCATGGCCTCGATCAGCGGGGATATCGCGCTGTATGCGGGCAAGCTGTCCGACCAGCAGACGCAGTACATCCGGTCGGTGGTCAAGGGCGTTGCCGGCCGTCTGGAGGAGCTGGACCGCACGATCGAAGCCTATTCCAAGGGATGGAAGCTGAACCGCCTGTCGCGCATGACCGCGGCGGTGCTGCGCCTGGCGATCTATGAGATGCGCTATGTGGACGATGTGCCGGTCGGCGCGGCGATCAACGAAGCGGTCGAGCTGGCGAAGGTGTACGATACGGACGAAGCGGCCGCATTCATTAACGGTGTGCTCGGCTCGGTGGCGCGCGCGGAGTTTCCGGATAAGCCCGCGGCATCGGAGACAGCCGATGCCTGAGCGCTTCCTGGGGATCGACACCTCGAATTACCGCACCTCGGCGGCGGTTTATGATGCGTCGTCGGGCGCGTGGCGCAACGAGGGCGGCCTGCTGTCCGTGCCGGAGGGCGCGATCGGCCTGCGCCAGTCGGACGCGCTGTTCCAGCACACCGTGCGCCTGCATGAGAAGATCAGGTCCCTGCCGGCAGGAGAGGTGCGCGCCATCGGCGTGAGCACCTGCCCACGCGCGGTCGAGGGCTCGTATATGCCCTGCTTTCTGGCGGGGGAGAGCGTCGCGCGCAGCGCGGCGCATTTGCTATCTGTGCCGCTTTTTGCAGTCTCGCATCAGCAGGGGCATATCGCGGCGGCCGCGCTGAGCGCGGGCAGGCTCGACCTGTTGGAGGGAAGCCTGCTCGCATGGCACCTGTCCGGCGGGACGAGCGAGCTGCTGCTGGTGCGGCCGGGGGAGGATGGACTGCCGGACTGCACCTGCGTCGGCGGCACGACCGACCTTGCCGCCGGCCAGCTCATCGACCGGACCGGCGCGCTGCTCGGCCTGCCGTTCCCGTCGGGTGCGGCGCTGGACAAGCTGGCGCTGCAGGCGCGGCCGGAAAAGGGTTTTGCGCCAAAGGTGGCGGACAGCCGCTTTTCCCTTTCCGGCATGCAGAACCAGGTGGAAAACCGGCAAAAGGCCGCGGCGCCTGCGCAGCTTGCGCGCTTTGCGCTGGAAACGGTTGCAAACGCGGTCGTCAAAGCGTCCGACCAGGCGGTGCGGAGGTACGGCGGCCCGCTTTTGTGCGCGGGCGGCGTGATGGCGAGCGAGGTCATCCGCGCGCGAATGCGGGAGGCGTTCGGGGACGCGGTATATTTCGCTGAGCCGGCATTGTCGGGCGACAACGCGGTCGGCGCGGCCGTACTCGCCGCGCGGCTGTATGAAAGGATGAAACCGTGAGCACCATCTATTCCGTAACCCAACTGAATAACGAGATCAAGGAGCTGCTCGACGCGGTACCCGGCTACCGCAGCCTGCTGGTGCAGGGCGAGATCTCCAACTATAAAGCGCATTCCTCCGGCCATCATTACCTGACGCTCAAGGACGAGGGCGCGTCCATCAACGCGGTGTTGTTCCGGTCGGACGCGGCGCGGCTCAAGTTCCGCCTGCAGAATGGGATGAAGGTTATTGTGCGGGCGCGCGTCAGCTCGTTCCCGCGCACGGGCGCGGTGCAGCTCTATCTTTCCGAGGTTATACCGGACGGGGCGGGCGCGCTGAATCTGGCCTTTGAGCAGCTGAAAAACAAGCTGTATGCGGAAGGGCTGTTTGACGAGAGCCGCAAAAAGCCCATTCCGTCCTGCCCGCGGCACATCGCGCTGGTCACCTCTCCGACCGGCGCGGCCGTGCGCGATATGATCCGCATTCTGGGACGGCGCTGGCCGCTCGCCAAGGTCACGCTCTATCCCGCGCAGGTGCAGGGGCAGGGCGCGGCGGAAAGCATCGCCCGCGCGCTGGGGCTTGCCAACGCGGTGGGGGAGGCCGACGTTATCCTGTGCGGCCGCGGCGGCGGCTCGATGGAGGACCTGTGGGCGTTTAATGAAGAGGTCGTCGTGCGGGCGATCTTTTCCTCGGAAATACCCGTGATCTCGGCGGTCGGCCACGAGCCGGACGTGACGATCGCGGACTTCGTGGCCGACCTGCGCGCGCCGACGCCATCGGGCGCGGCCGAGCTTGCGGTCCCCGACCGGACAGAGTATGCGCTTTCGGTCCGCGCGCTGCATACGCGGCTGCATACGGCTGCGCATAAGCTGCTGCAGGTAAAGGGGCAGCGCCTGGCGGGGCTGCAGGAGCGGCTCGCGCTGCGCACCCCCGCGCACTATATCGCGGAAAAGCGCCTGCTGCTCGACCAGATGGCCGACCGGCTGGGCGCCGCGCTGCCCGCGCGCCTGGGACGCGAGTCGCAGAAGCTGGCCGTGCTGCGGCAGCGTCTGGCCGCGGCGGGACAGGGCGGCCTGCACCGGCGGCGCCTGCGTTTTACGCAGGCTGTGGCGACGCTCGACGCGATCAGTCCGCTGCGCGTGCTGGCGCGCGGCTATGCGGTTGCGACGAAAGGGGCGCGCGGCGCGGTCGTCAGCGACGCGCGCACGCTCAAAGCAGGCGATACGCTGCGTATCCGGTTTGCCAAAGGCGCGGCGGACTGCCGCGTGACCGATATCAGGGAGGAATCATAGCATGGCTGAAAAAACGTTTGAAAACCAGATGGAACGGCTGGAGGAGATCGTCCGCCTGCTGGAAAAGGGCGAAGCGCCGCTGAACGAGAGCATGAAGCTGTTCGAGGAGGGGACGAAGCTGTCCGCCGCGTTGGGCAGGCTGTTGGACAAGGCGGAACAGAAAGTGACCGTGATGCAGGAGACCGCGCAGGGCGAGCTGACCGAACACCCCTTTGACGCGGAGGAGGCGGCAAAATGACGTTTTCCGAACAGATGAAGGCGGATATCGCGCAGATCGAAGCCGCGCTGGCGCAATACCTTTCCCGCGAAACGGGCGAGGGCTACGACCGTATTTTCGAGGCCGCGAAATATTCGGCGCTGGCGGGCGGCAAGCGCCTGCGGCCGGTGATTGTGCTGGCATTCTGCCGCCTGTGCGGCGGAGAAGCGGACAAGGCGATGCCGTTTGCCTGCGCGCTTGAGATGATCCACACCTATTCGCTCATCCACGACGATCTGCCCTGCATGGACGACGACGACCTGCGCCGCGGGCGCCCGACCTGCCATAAGGCGTTTGACGAGGCGACCGCCGTCCTTGCGGGCGACGGGCTGTTGACCGCTGCGTTTGAAACCGCCGCCGCCGCGGAGGGGCTGGACGCGGAAGCCGTGCTGCGGTGCGTGCGCATCCTGGGGCGCGAGGCGGGCATGAACGGCATGATCGCGGGACAGGTGCTCGACCTGGGGGCGGAGCACCGCCGGATATCGCTTGACGCGCTGCGCCTGCTGCAAAGCCTCAAGACAGGGTGCCTGCTGCGCGCCGCGTGCGAGCTGGGCTGCACGGCGGCGGGCTGCACCGACGCGCGTACGCTGGAAGCGGCGCGCGAATACGGCGAAAAGCTCGGGCTGGCGTTCCAGATTCAGGACGATATCCTGGATATCGAGGGGGACGCGCGGACGCTCGGTAAAACGACCGGCAAGGACGCGCGGGATGAAAAATCGACCTTTCCCGCCCTGCTTGGGCTGGAGGCGTGCCGCGCGCTTGCGGACCGGCTGACCGGAGAAGCGGTGGCGGCGCTCGACGGGCTTTCGGGCAACGGCTTTTTGACCGAGCTTGCGCGAAGCCTGACGGGCAGGGCAAACTAAATGTGAATTTTTATGCGGTTTTCTTGAATAAGAGCCGTGTATGTGTTAAAATAACAAATAAGTGGCGCAGTATCCTAGTCAGCGCATACGATTCCCAGGACGGGCCTAAAAATCCGTAGAAGGGCATATCGATGAAGTCTCTGGTGTTTGCTTCTTACGCCCAGTTTGGGGTGGATGCTGGAGGTTAAGGCTTGCGGGCGCGCTTCAATGGCATGAAGTACCGACCCTCTCGCCGTGGAGACCTGTATGCGTGGGACACCTATAGCATCGCTTTGATTGATGGATGTTCTACGGTACAGGATGAAACCTGTATTGCGGTGCGGCGTGACTGTGCGTGTTCTCCCGCCCGCCCTCTTTTGGGGGCGGGAAAATGGGCGGCGCACACGAGCAAAACGCTGTGTGCAGTGTAGCCTGCCTTGCGTGGCCATGGTGGATAGCGTATCCGCCCGCGGTTTCCCGGCCAGGAACGCCGCGGGAATTGACGGTTGAAACCATGTCTGCAAAAGAGGCTAAGAATCGTGTTGCCTGCAGTGGAAATCACCTAGGCTGTTCGCAAAGAGGCAGATCGAGGATTGCAGTGCGGACTCAGTGGCAATTCGGTCCCGGTGATGGCAACATCCCGGCACGGACTTTAATGGGAAACCCCCACGACGGCGACGCGTGGCAGTCCGCGGGGAAAGCCAACCGAACCTCAAGCCGCAAGATTTACTCGGTCTGCTGCCACTTTTATCAAACAAGCTGCAAGCCGGAACCGGCTTTTTATTAAGGAGTAGTGGGATTGGAAGCGTCCGATAAACAGAAGAAAAAAGCGCAGCCGCAGCAGAAGCCGCGGCTGATCAATACGCGCTGGGTGGCGACGATCACCTGCGCCAGCTTCCTGCTGTCCGTGGTGATGTCCTACGCGTCGAACGAAGCGCTCAGCAATGCGAATACGGTTTTGTCGTTTGCCGTGCTGTTTTTGTTTATCGCGCTGGGCATTCTGTTTGATATGATCGGCGTTGCCGCAACCTCGGCGACCGAAAAGGAATTTCATTCCATGGCCGCGCACAAGGTGCGGGGCGCGCGGGAGGCGGTTTGGATGTCGCGCAACGCGGAAAAGGTGTCGAGCATCTGCAACGACGTGGTCGGCGATATCTGCGGCATCATTTCAGGCGCGACCGGCGCGCTGATTGTGGCCAATATCACCGTGGGGATGCATGCGGCAATGGTCGTGGTGGTCTCCCTGCTGGTCACCGGCATGATCTCGGCCATGACGATCGGCGGCAAGGCGGCGGGCAAGGGCGTCGCGATTGCGTTCAGCAGCAAGGTGCTGGCGCTTTGCGGCCGCGTGCTGTCGCTGCTGCCGGTTTCATTCGACAGCAAAAAATCATAAGACCTTCACAATGGGAGAAGGATGGATGAAGCGATACGGAATTTTAGATACCATCACAGGCCCGGCCGATCTGCGCGGGCTTTCCTATGACTCGCTGAGTGTGCTCTGCGCCTCCCTGCGGGAATTCATCGTGGACTCGGTTTCCAAAACGGGCGGGCATCTGGCGTCCAACCTGGGCGTGGTCGAGCTGGCGGTGGCGCTGGAGCGCGAGTTTGATTCCTCGCGCGACCGTATCATCTATGATGTGGGCCACCAGAGTTATGTCCATAAGATACTGACCGGCCGGCGGGACCGTTTTGACACCCTGCGGCAGTACGGCGGGCTCAGCGGCTTTATGCGGCCGGAGGAAAGCGATACCGACCCCTGCGTGACCGGACACGCCTCCAACTCGGTTTCTGTCGCGCTCGGCATGGCGCACGCGCGCACGATCAGAAACCAGAAGTACCATGTGGTCGCGGTGATCGGTGACGGCGCGATGACCGGCGGCATGGCGTACGAAGCGCTTAACAGCGCCGGAACGTCGGGCGAGCCGCTTCTGGTGGTGCTCAACGATAACAATATGTCCATTGCGCAGAATGTCGGCGGGCTCAGCCGGCATTTGTCGCGTCTGCGCGTCAGCCCGCGGTACCTGCACGCCAAGGCCCGTGTGAAAGAACGGCTGGCGCGGATTCCGGGCGGCGCGGCGGTGTCTCGGGCGATCTCGCGTGCGAAGGCGCGCGTCAAGCGCTTTGTGCTGCCCACCTCGCTGTTTGAACAGATGGGGTTTACCTATCTCGGTCCGGTGGACGGACACGACCTGAAAAGCGTGTGCGAGCTGCTCGCACAGGCGAAAAAGATGAAAAAACCCGTGCTGCTGCATGTGATGACGCAAAAGGGGCGCGGCTACGCGCCGAGCGAGCAGGAGCCGGAAAAATATCACGGCGTTTCCAGCTTTGACCCGCTGACCGGCCGCTTCGAAGCGGCCGGGGAAATGGATTTTTCCACCTTTTTCGGAAAGGAGCTTTGCTCCTTTGCGGAAAAGGACGGACGCATCTGCGCGATCACGGCGGCAATGCCTTCGGGTACCGGCCTGGGGCCGTTCGCGTTCCGGTTTCCGACGCGCTTTTTCGACGTAGGCATTGCGGAGGAGCATGCGGCGGCGATGGCGGCCGGCATGGCGGCGCAGGGGCTGCTGCCGGTCGTTGCGATATACTCCACGTTCCTGCAGCGCGCGTATGACCAGTTGGTTCACGATGTGGCGATCTCCGGCCTGCATGTGGTGTTCTGCGTGGACCGCGCGGGCATTGTGGGCGCGGACGGCGCGACCCATAACGGCGTGCTGGACGTCGCGTTCCTGCGGGCCATCCCGGGGGTGAAGATATTCTGCCCCTCGAATTTCGCCGAGCTGCGCAGCATGCTTTCGGACGCGCTCTACCATGAGGAAGGGCCGGTCGCCATCCGCTACCCGCGCGGCGCGGAGGGGACGTTCCAGAAGGATACGGCGGCGGAGCCGGCGGCGTGCGTGCGCGAGGCGGAGCGGCCGGACGCCGTGCTGCTGACCCATGGCATCCTGGTGAACGAGGCGCTGGCGGCGGCGCGGCTGCTGGAGGAACGCGGACTCCGCACGCAGGTATGGAAGGTCAACCGGATCGACGGGGCGCTCAAGGAACAGCTCGGCCGCATCTCCGAACAGGCGGACTGGTGCGTCGTGCTGGAGGACGTTGTGCAGAGCGGCGGCCTTGGGGAAACGATGGCGCAGGTTCACAGGGGGCGGCTGGATCTGCTCAATACGGGCGACCGCTTTCTGCCGCATGGAAGCGTGCCTGATATTTACCGCGCCTGCGGCATCGACGCGGAGAGCGTGGCGGACTATATGACGGAAAAGAGGAAAGCAGGGGAGAACGGGCTTGGCTAAGAAACGACTGGACGTACTGCTGTTTGAAAAGGGGCTTTGCCCCTCGCGCGAGCGCGCAAAAACGGCGGTCATGGAGGGCATCGTCTATATCGCGGGCCAGAAGGCCGGCAAGGCGGGCGACATGGTGGACGAAAACGCCGTGATCGAGGTGCGCGGCAATGAGAACGCATTCGTGTCGCGCGGCGGGAAAAAGATTGAAAAGGCGCTGGCGCATTTTCAAATCGATCCGGCGGGGCTGACCGTGATGGACGTGGGAGCGTCGACCGGCGGCTTCACCGACTGCCTGCTGCGGCGCGGGGCCGCCAAGGTGTATTCGATCGACGTGGGCTATGGCCAGCTGGCCTGGAGCCTGCGGCAGGACCCGCGCGTTAAGTGCATGGAGCGGACGAATATTCGATATGTCACGCCGGACATGCTGGAGGAGGCTCCGGCGCTCTGCGTGATCGACGTTTCGTTCATTTCGCTGAAGCTGGTCCTGCCCGTGGTCGCCGGCCTGCTGACAGAGGACGGGCGCGTCGCCTGCCTGATTAAGCCGCAGTTCGAGGCGGGGCGGGGCAAGGTCGGGAAAAAGGGCGTTGTGCGCGAGCCGGAAATCCATCTTGAGGTGCTGGAACGGTTTGTGGAAAACGCGCGCGAGGCGGGCTTTGCGGTGCAGGATGTGACGTTTTCCCCGATTAAGGGGCCGGAAGGGAACATCGAGTTTTTGGGGTATCTGGCGAAGCGGGGCGCGGAAAGCGTACCCGATCTGAAGGAAGTCGTGCGCCAGGCGCACGCGGAATTGGATGGCTGATACGATCATGAAAAGTTTTTTCATCTATCCCAATATGCGCAAGGAAGGGGCGCACGTCCTGCTGCCCAAGGTCTGCGGACAGCTCCGGCGCGACGGGGTCCACCTGATGCTGCCGCTCCAGATGCGGTCGGCGCCGCTGGGGCTGGACGATGTGGAATACGTTGAAACGGATGCGGGCGTCCGGCTGGCGGAGCTGGCGGTCGTTCTGGGCGGCGACGGCACCATGCTGCGCCTGGCGCGCGCCGCGGCGCAGCAGGCGCTGCCGCTGCTGGGCGTCAACGTCGGCCATATCGGGTTCATGACCGAGCTGGAGCCGAACGAGCTGGGCCGGATGGAAAAGCTTTTCACAGGCGAGTATTCGATCGACAGCCGCATGATGCTGCACGCCGTGGTGCGCCGCGGCGGCCGCGCGGTGTATGAGGACGACGCGCTCAACGACATCGTGGTCGCCAAGGGAACCGCGTTTCGGGTGGTTCGGGTGTGCATCGCGGCGGATGAGGAGGACGTTACCGGCTTCAGCGGGGACGGCGTGATCGTGGCCACGCCGACCGGCTCGACCGCGTACGGCCTGTCTGCAGGCGGGCCGGTGATCGAACCGAGCGCGGAAAATATGGCGGTCATTCCGATCTGCGCCCACGCGCTGGCGGCCAAGTCGTTTGTATTCGCGCCCGAACGCCGCATCTCCATCCGCGCGGCCTGCGAGGGCGGCAGCGAGGTGTTCCTTTCGGTCGACGGCGGGCAGGGCTTTGCCATCCGGCCGGACGATGTGGTGGAGATCACGCGCTCCCCGCTGCGCAGCCGGCTGGTGCGGCTCAAGGGAGACAGCTTTTACAAGATATTGCAGCAAAAACTCTGAATTCTGAACAGGGAGGCGCGGAGCATGAAGTTTCAAAGACAGGCGAAAATACTCGACCTGATCGACCGGTTCGATATCGAGACGCAGGAGGAGCTGACCGACCACCTGCGCGCATTGGGTTACAGCACGACACAGGCCACCGTGTCCCGCGATATCAAGGAGCTGCGCCTGATCAAGACCCTGTCCGCGGAAACGGGGAAATACAAGTATTCGGCCGCGGCCGCCGGCGCGGCGGACAGCTTCACAACCCGACTGCGCAATATTTTCCGCGAATGTGTGACCGAGATCAACGCGGCGCAGAATATGGTGGTTATCAAGACGCTGCCCGGCCTGGGGCAGGCGGCGGCCATGGCGATCGACGCGATGCGCGCCTCGGATGTGATCGGCACGCTCGGCGGCGACGACACGGTGTTCGTCGTCATGCGCGACAACGACAGCGCCGACCGGTTCTGCCGGCAGGCGCACGACATCCTGAAGTGACGGAGGGAAGCGGCGATGCTGCAGTTGCTCCACATTGAGAATATAGCGGTCATCGAGCAGGCGGATATTGAGCTGGAGGACGGGCTGACCGTGCTGTCCGGCGAGACGGGCGCGGGCAAGTCGATTGTGATCGATTCGATCGGCGCGGTGCTCGGCCGGCGCGTCAGCCGCGACCTGGTGCGCACCGGCGCGCAGAAGGGCTTTGTCAGCGCTGTGTTCACCGGCCTGTCGCCGGCGCTGCGCGGGCTGCTGGACGAGCTTGCCCTGACCGGCGAGGAACCGGATACGCTGCATATCCAGCGCCAGCTGACAGCGGATGGGAAAAGCACCTGCAGGGTGAACATGAAGCCGGTCGCGGCCGCGGTGCTGCGCCAGCTCGCGCCGTACCTGATCGATATTCACGGGCAGAACGACGGCCAGAAGTTGCTGGACGAGCAGTATCACATCGATTATCTGGACGGATATGCGGGGAACGGCGCCCTGCTGGAGCAATACCGCCCGCGGTATCAGGCGCTGCTCGCGCTGCGGCGCGAGATCACCGCGCTGGAGACCGGCGAGCAGGAGCGCCTGCAGCGCATCGATATGCTCACGTTCCACAAGGAGGAGATCGAACAGGCCGCGCTCCGGCCGGACGAGGAGGAGACGCTCGCGCAGCGCAAGGCGTATTTCGACCATGCGGGGAAAATCGCGGGCGCGCTGGAGCAGGCGCGGCTCGCCCTGAACGGGGATGACGACGCTGGCGGCGCGTGCGCGCTGCTCGACCAGGCGGCGGGGGCGCTTGCCGGCCTGCGCGAGGTGTCGGAGGCGTTCGACGGGCTGGCCGAACAGGCGGAGGAGGTGCGGCTGCTCGCGGCGGACCTGCGCGACAGCGTTTCCGGACGAAGCGATACCCTTGATTTTTCACCGGCAGAGCGGGAATGGGTGGAGCAGCGGCTCGACCTGATCTACCGCCTGAAACAGAAGTACGGCGGTACGGCCGCCGAGGTGCTGGCATACCGCGACCGGATTGCGGCGGAGCTGGAAACGCTGCAGGATTCGGACAACCGGCGCGAGGGACTGCGCGCGCAGTACAAGGAAGAACTGGCGGAAGCAAAGGCGCTCGCCGCCCAGTTGAGCGAGGCGCGCCGCGCCGCGGCAAAGCGGCTGGAGGCAGAGATCGTTCGCGAACTGGCGGCGCTCGATATGGAAAAGGTGAAGCTGCGCATCGCGGTGCATACGGGGGCCAAGCTCTCCGCGCACGGGTTCGACACGGTGACGTTTGAGATATCGGTCAACCCCGGCGAGCCGGAAAAGCTGTTGTCCAGGGTTGCGTCGGGCGGCGAACTGAGCCGGATTATGCTGGCGCTCAAAAACGTCTTGACGGCGGGCGAGGATGTTGGTATGCTGATTTTTGACGAGATCGATACCGGCGTTTCGGGCCATGCGGCGCAGCAGATCGCGTACAAGCTGTCCGATATCGGGCGGCAGAAGCAGACGCTCTGCGTTACCCACCTGCCGCAGATCGCGGCGATGGGGGACCATCATCTGCTGATTTCCAAATCCGTGCGTGGGGAAAGAAGCTATACCGATGTGCAGCCTATGGATGAACCGTCGCGCGCCCGTGAGATCGCGCGCATGCTGTCGGGCGAAACCATCACAGAGCTGTCGCTGCAGAACGCGAGGGAGCTTTTGCAGAAAGCGGCGGAATACCAGAGAGGATAGAACTTGCAGTGGTCATTATTCATGAGAACCTGAAGGAGCGCGCGCCCTGACAAACGGCAGATGTTGCGCGGTGATATTATCTCAGAAAGGACGAAAGACATCCATGACTTTATATGAAGAACTCAAGGCGCGCGGCCTCATCGCCCAGGTGACCAATGAGGAAGAGATCAGTAAAATGATTAACGAGGGCAAGGCGACGTTTTACATCGGCTTCGACCCCACGGCGGACAGCCTGCACGTCGGGCATTTTATGGCGTTGTGCCTGATGAAGCGCCTGCAG
The DNA here is from genome assembly GCF_054658635.1 of Agathobaculum sp. TL06. Taxonomy (NCBI): domain Bacteria; kingdom Bacillati; phylum Bacillota; class Clostridia; order Eubacteriales; family Butyricicoccaceae; genus Agathobaculum; species Agathobaculum sp. TL06. The sequence goes on along the minus strand of NZ_BAAGGY010000010.1, from coordinate 55,607 downwards.
ATGGCGGGCAACAAGCCGATCGCGCTGGTTGGCGGCGGCACAGGTTATATCGGCGACCCCTCCGGCCGCTCGGACATGCGCTCGATGATGACGCCTGAAACCATCCAGCACAACTGCGACTGCTTCAAAAAGCAGATGGAGCGCTTTATCGAATTCGGCGAGGGCAAGGCGCAGATGGTCAACAACGCGGACTGGCTGCGCGACCTGAACTATATCGATCTGCTGCGCGAGGTCGGCGCATGCTTTTCGGTCAACAATATGCTGCGCGCGGAGTGCTACAAGCAGCGCATGGAAAAAGGGCTCAGCTTCCTTGAGTTCAATTATATGATTATGCAGTCCTACGACTTTTACTACCTGTTCCAGCACTACGGCTGCAACATGCAGTTCGGCGGGAACGATCAGTGGTCGAACATGCTGGGCGGCACCGAGCTGATCCGCCGCAAGCTGGGCAAGGATGCGCATGCCATGACGATCACGCTGCTCCTCAATTCCGAGGGCAAGAAAATGGGCAAGACCGCGTCCGGCGCGGTATGGCTCGACCCCAATAAGACCTCTCCTTACGACTTTTTCCAGTACTGGCGCAACGTGGACGATGCGGACGTGCTCAAGTGCATCCGAATGCTGACGTTCCTGCCTATGGAGCAGATCGAGGAGATGGACCGCTGGGAGGGCGCGCAGCTCAATCGGGCGAAAGAGATCCTTGCGTATGAGCTGACCGAGCTGGTGCATGGCAAGGAAGAGGCCGACAAGGCGATGGAAGCGGCGAAAAACATTTTTGCCGGCGGCGGCACGAGTGAAAACATGCCGACCACCGTGCTGACGGATACGGACTTTGCGGACGGCCGGATCGGCGTGCTGACGCTGCTCGTCAAGTGCGGCCTTGCAGGCTCGAATGGAGAAGCGCGCAAGCTCGTGCAGGGCGGCGGCGTGTCGGTGAACGGTGAAAAGGTCGAGGATTTCAGGCAGATGCTCGAAAAAAGCGCCTTTGAACCGGAGTGCATTATCAAAAAGGGTAAAAAAACGTTCCATAAAGTCACGCTTTAAGAGAAAAGTTTGCGTGCAAAATGTGGAAAGCCCTTGACAACAGGATGGAAATTTGATATTCTATTTTGGCAAGGTTTAGCGCCTTGCCAAAATATCCGGGTGTAGCGCAGCTGGTAGCGTGCTTGACTGGGGGTCAAGAGGCCGCAGGTTCAAGTCCTGTCACTCGGACCATATTTTGATTATCCGAACGGCAGTATTCGAGTGAATACTGCCGTTCGGATTTTTAATTGCTCTTGTCCCTGGCCATACTTGCGTTTGTTGTTTAATTATTCTCTGCACTTTCCACTCGGCAATTACTGACATCTGTTCTTTTGCTTGAAAAACATCTGTACTTGCCGAAACAGGACAAGGGTTCAAATTATGATTTTGGCACTTCGGCGCAGGGCATTGCCCCTGCGCTGAAATGGGGATATAATAAAGAAAATATTTCGTGACCGAGGGAAACCATAATGTATGTTGCAGACCTTCATATCCATTCCCGTTTTTCGCGCGCAACCAGTCGGGATTGCGATGCGCCGCACCTGGATTGGTGGGCAAGGCGCAAGGGCATTCGGCTGATCGGCACGGGTGACTTTACCCATCCGGCATGGCGGTCCGAGCTGAAAGAGCAGCTTGTGCCTGCGGGCGACGGCGTGTATACCCTGCGGGAAGAGCTGCGCCTGCCGGACAGCATGCAGGGAGAGACGCCGTATTTTGTCGTGACTGGCGAGATCAGTTCGATCTACAAGCGGGGCGGCCGGACGAGGAAGGTACATAATGTGATTCTGCTGCCAAGCCTGGAAGCGGCGGACGAGCTTTCCGCCCGCCTGGAGGCGATCGGCAACATCCGCTCGGACGGACGCCCGATCCTGGGGCTGGACAGCCGCGACCTGCTGGAGCTGACGCTGGAAGCCTGCCCTGACGCGGAGTTTATTCCGGCGCATATCTGGACGCCGCATTTTTCCATGTTCGGCGCTTTCTCCGGCTTTGACACGATGGAGGAATGCTTTGCGGACCTGACGCCGCATATCCATGCGGTCGAAACCGGCCTTTCCTCTGACCCGCCGATGAATTGGCGCGTTTCCCAGTTGGACGGGCTGACGCTTGTTTCCCATTCGGACGCGCATTCCCCCTCCAAGCTGGGGCGCGAAGCCAATCTGCTGGAGACCGCGCTTTCGTACCCCGCGCTGACGCATGCAATCCGGACAGGCGAGGGGTTCCTGGGGACCGTGGAATTTTTTCCGGAGGAAGGGAAATACCATCTGGACGGACACCGGAACTGCGGCGTGTGCCTGACGCCCGCGGAAACCGCGGCGCGGGAGGGACTTTGTCCGGTATGCGGGAAAAAGCTGACGATCGGCGTAGAGCATCGGGTGGAGGAGCTGGCCGACCGGCCGGAGGGCTTCCGGCCGGAAAACGCCAAGCCGTTTGAGAGCCTGGCGCCGCTGCCCGAAGTCATTGCCGCCTCGACGGGCGCTTCCGCTGCCGGTAAAAAGGTCATGGAGCAGTATGAACGCCTGCTGCACGGGCTGGGGCCGGAATTCCATATTCTGCGGCAGGCGCCGATCGAAGAGATCGAGCGGCTGGCGGGACCTTGCGTGGCCGAGGGGGTCCGGCGCCTGCGCAGGGGGCAGGTTGAACGGCGCCCCGGCTTTGACGGGGAATACGGTACGATTTCCCTGCTCACTCCGGCGGAGATCGAGCAGTACAGCGGGCAGATGTCCCTGTTCGGCGTCGAACCGGTAAAGCGCAAACGCAGCGCACACAAAATACCGCTCAAACAGGCGGAAACGCCTCCGGACGCGCTGCCGGAGTCCAATCCCGAGACGCTCAATCCGGAGCAGCGGGAAGCGGTGGAGACAGACCGGTCCGTTGTGGCGGTCGTCGCCGGCCCGGGAACGGGGAAGACCAAGACGCTGGTCGCGCGCATCGCATGGCTGGTGGAGGAGCGCGGCGTCAAGCCGGATGAGATCACGGCGGTGACCTTTACGAATCAGGCCGCCGCTGAAATGCGCCAGCGCCTGGAAAAGCGGCTGGGCGGCAAGCGTGCGGTCCAGCGCATGACGATCGGCACGTTTCACTCGATCTGCCTGCGCCTGCTGGGGGAGGTCCGCCTGCTGGGACAGAGCGAGGCGCTGACCGTTGCCGCAGAAACGCTGCGAGCCTGCGGGCGGAAAGGCGGCGCGCGGGAGCTGCTGCAGGGTGTTTCCTGTCTCAAAAACGGCATAGCGGCGGACACTGCCGGCATTGATCGGGAGCTGGCAGAGGCTTATAACGAACGCCTGCGCGCGCTGGGCGTGCTGGATTTTGACGATCTGCTGGCCGAGGCGCTGCGGCTGGATACGGCTGGCCGCAAATGCTTCCGTTATTTGCTGGTGGACGAGTTTCAGGATATCAATGACGTGCAGTACGAGCTGGTGCGTGCATGGAGCAGAGGCGGCGCGGGGCTGTTCGTCATCGGGGACCCCGACCAGTCGATCTATGGGTTCCGCGGCGCGGGCGGGCGCTGCTTCGCACGCTTACAGGAGGAACAGCCGGATACCCGAGTGATCCGGCTCAAGCGCAATTACCGCTCCACGCCGGAGATCCTGCAGGCCGCGCTGCCGGTGATCGACCGGAATTCGGGCGGCCCGCGCGTGCTGGAGCCGAGCCGCACGGCAGGGGTGCCGGTGCGGCTGGTTACGGCGGCGGACGACTTTGCGGAGGCCGTGTTCGTCGCCAAGGAAGTAGGGCGCATTGCCGGCGGCGTGGATATGCTGGAAGCGCAAAAGCATGGGCAGGAGCGCGCCGTCCGTGCGTTTTCCGATATTGCGGTGCTCTGCCGCACCCACCGTCAGCTTGAGCTGGTGGAAAAGTGCCTGCGGCACGACGATATCCCCTGCGTCATCAGCGGGCGCGAGGACTTTTTAGACGCGGACGAGGTGCGCGGGGCGCTGTCCTTTTTCCGTTTCCTGCGTGCGCCGGAAGATCAAACCGCGTTGGAAACAGCGCTCCGGCTGGTATGGGACTGTCCGGCGGATCTGGTGCAGAAGGCGTGTCAGGCCTGTGCGGAACAGAAAAGCTTCCAACCTGAGGCGTGGGAACCGGTCGTGCGGGGATACGGCTTTCTGGAGGCGTGGCTGGAGCGGGCAGCCGAGTGGCAGCCGCTTGTGGACAGGGAAAAGCCGCGTGCGCTGGTCGAACGATGGGAGCAGGCCTATGGCAGCTCGCCCTCGCTGGAACGCCTGCGCAACACGGCTGTTTTTTACGAGGATTTCGACAGCCTCTGGTATGCGCTGACGCTGGGACAGGAGGCGGATCTGAACCGCGCCGCGGGAAAAGGCTGGGAGTCCGGCGCGGTGCGCCTGATGACGCTGCACGGCTCCAAGGGGCTGGAATTTCCGGCGGTCATTCTGGCGGGCGTAACGTCCGGTATGCTGCCGCTGGCGTCGCAAAAGCATCCGACCGATACTGAGGAGGAACGGCGGCTGTTCTATGTGGGTATGACGCGGGCGCGGGAGGAGCTGATCCTCACAACGACAAAGGAGGCGTCCCCGTTCCTGTGCGATCTGCCGGAGGCAGTACAGCGGGAAAGCGCGGGACGGCGCCGGCAGGCGGAGGAACAGATCAGCTTCTTTTAAGGGCCTGCGCTTGACAGCACGGGGACTCCGGATGCGGAACAGCCCCTCTTGCTTACTCTGGCGCGGCATGGGTGCGGTTATCCCCGCTGTGTGCCGGAGATGAAAATAAATCCGGCCGTCAGCGGCGGGCGCGTACCGGCTTTGGGTATGCGCCCGCCGTTTTGGACAAAACGGGACGCAGAAAAGAGACAAAATGATTAGACATTTAACCGGCGATATGATATACTACCTTTGTAAACATATGCGGGAAAAGGGCAGTTAACAGGAAAGAATAAATCTGTAAAATTGATATTAAATATCAATTAAAAAATTATATTTATTTTTATAAAAACCTGTTGACTTTTTTGCTGAACAATACTATACTAAAGGTGTTCCAAATAGAGAAAGGGAGGAACGATTTGAGAATCACACATGAAGCGGACTATGCGATTCGTGTGACCTACTGCCTGGCGCTGGCAGGGGGGAAGCAATGCGCAAAGGACATTTCTGAAACCACAGGGGTAACGCTTCGGTTTGCGCTGAAGATTCTGCGCAAGCTGACGCAGTCCGGCATTACAAAATCCTATAAAGGCGTCGCCGGCGGGTATGAGCTCAATCGAAGCCCTTCCGAGATCAGTCTGGGCGAAATCATTGAATGCATCGACGGGCCGATTGCAATCAATCACTGCCTTGCCAATGAATTCCAGTGTACGCGCGTGGGCTGCCGGAAAGAATGCGATTTTCATCATGTGTTTGGCGAAATCAACAAATCCCTGCGGGAGCAGTTGTTTTCCATTACCATGGAGCGGTTCCTTCCACCCGTGAAAAAGTAAAAAACATTTTTTAGGAGGAAAAAATCATGAAAAAGTTTGTTTGTTCCGTATGTGGTTATGTTCATGAGGGCGAGGCGGCTCCGGCCGAGTGTCCGATCTGCCATGCTCCGGCTGAGAAGTTCAAGGAGCAGTCCGGTGAGAAGACCTGGGCGGCCGAGCATGTGGTAGGCGTAGCGCAGGGCGCGCCGGAAGACATCATGAAGGATCTGCGCGCGAACTTTGAGGGTGAGTGCTCCGAGGTCGGCATGTACCTGGCGATGGCTCGTGTTGCGCACCGTGAAGGCTATCCGGAAATCGGCCTGTACTGGGAGAAGGCGGCTTACGAGGAAGCTGAGCACGCCGCCAAGTTTGCCGAGCTGCTGGGCGAGGTCGTGACCGACTCCACCAAGAAGAACCTGGAGATGCGCGTTGACGCGGAGAACGGCGCAACCGCCGGCAAGTTTGATCTGGCCAAGCGTGCGAAGGCGCTCAACCTTGACGCCATCCACGATACCGTACATGAAATGGCCCGCGACGAGGCTCGCCACGGCAAGGCCTTCGAGGGTCTGCTGGCTCGTTACTTCGGCTAAGCCTGTTTGTTGAGAAATAGAAAGAGGACGGATTGATTCCGTCCTCTTTTTCTTACGCTGTTCCCCTTTGCTTGGCTCCCATTCGCTGCGCCGAACGCCGGCAAAGGTGCGTTTTTCAGATCGATAAGAGCAGGGAACCGACCGATACGATCAAAGCGGTCAGCAGTCCGGCAATACCGATCGCAAGCCCGCTCATTGCGCCCTCGGTTTCCCCCAGCTCAATGGCGCGCGAGGTGCCGACCGCATGCGCAGCGGTGCCGATGGAAAGCCCCATCTGCACCTCGTTGCGCACGCCGATGCACTTGAGGAACACCGGCAGCAGCATCGCGCCAATAATGCCGGTGAACACCACCGCGATTGTGGTGACCGGCGCAAGCCCGCCCAGCATTTCAGAAAGGGAAACCGCGATCGGCGTGGTCACGGATTTGGGGATGAGCGAGCGCATGGTCGTGTCCGAAAGACCGAACAGGCGGGAAAAAAGAATCACGCTTGCAATGGAAACCACGGAACCGACGAGCGCGCCGGCGAGGATGGGGAACAGGTTTTGCCGGAGTACGTCCAGCTTGCGGTAGATCGGTACGGCAAGGGCGACAGTGGCGGGGGTCAGGAAAAAAGAGATAAGCCGGCCGGACTGGTTATAAGTCTCGTAGCTGGTGCCGGTACACACCAGCAGTACGCCAACCAGAACGGAAGCAATCAGCAACGGATTGCAGAGCGCGGAGCCGGTCCGGCGCTGTATCTTTTGTCCAAACGCATAGCATGCGATCGAAACGCATGTCCAAAACGGTGCGCTGGAGAGCAGAGCGATCATGGGCGGATGCCTCCCCGGTCTTTTTTACGCTGCAGCCGCAGCGCGATATGCACGGTGAATGCGGTGGCGGCCGCGGTGCAGAAGGTGGTCAAAACGCATACCGCCAGAATGGCAAGCACCTCGCTTTTGATCTCGGCAAAGATCTCAAGCACGCCCAGACAGGCGGGCAGAAAGAAAAACGCCATGTTGTGCAGCAGAAAGTCGGCCGTATCCTCGATGTGGCCGAGTCTGACCGGACCGTATGCGAGCAGAAGCAGCAGCAGCGTCAAGCCGAGCACATTGCCGGGCAGCCGGCCGCGCAGGAGAATGGAAAAGGCGTCGCCCGCGACAGCGCACGCAAGCAGGACGCCCAATTGCTTCATATATTTCAAGTGGCCTCTTCTTCTTTCCTGGTTTCATAATTGGCGGTCATGGCGGAGAGCAGGGTCTGGTAGATCGCTTCGGCGTTGGATTTGAACGTGCGCTCGAGCAGCGCGGCCTGCGCGCGGTTGACAACATCCATCTCGATTGCAAACACCTGATCCATCTCCATGCGGACCGTCAGGTCGTGCGCCGAGCGTTCGCTCACGCGGGTGCGGATCGCCGCGTCCCGCCGGATCTGCCGCACGACACGGAGCGCGGAGCGCTGCGCCGCCTCGCGGACCGGATACGGGAGCTGCTTTTCAAAAATGCGGGTCGTCTCGCGCCCTTTTTCCGTGATGCGGTACAACGTTTCGCCGCTGTCTGCGACCTCCTCGATATGTCCGGTCGGGAGCATTTCGTAAAAGGCCTCGCTGAGCTCGAAATAGCCGAACCCCTCGTCGCACCAGGTCGTCAGATCGACAATGGCGCTGAAGGAAACCGGAAAGGGGAGCAGATCCATCGCAAAAAGAACGAGGAATTTGATATCCTCTTTGGAGTGGATAAAGCCATAGCGAACCATACAGCGCAGACCTCCTCTTTCAAAAAAATTACTCCTTTAGTATACCCTAAAACGCCCGAAAAAGCAACCGGTCCGGCCGGGCAATTATTTGCCGCCCGGCGGGGAGGCGGTGGCGGCACGTCCGCTTTTGCCGAAAAAACGCACAAATGAAAGACGAACGGATGTACGATTTTTGGAAGCGGAAACGGGAAAAAGCTGTTGAAGAACAGAGAGCAGCGCGGTATAATAAAGTGTCAGATTTTTATGAAATCGAGGGGGAACCGCATGTCGGAAGTTGTTCTGCGCGTTGCGGGCGAGGCGGATGCGCCGGCCATGCTCGCGCTGTATGCGCCCTATGTCATCCAGACCACGGTGTCGAGCGAATATACGCCGCCGTCGCTGGAGGAATTCGTGGGCAGGATGCGCACCTATATGGCAAGGCTGCCGTGGCTGGTCTGCCTGGTGGATGGCGAGGTGGCCGGCTACGGCTATGCTTCGCCGCACCGCACGCGCGCGGCCTATCAGTGGTCGGTGGAGACGTCGATTTATGTTGCGGAGGAATGGCACCGCCATGGAATCGCCGGAGCAATCTACGCCGCCCTGTTTGAACTGCTCGCCATGCAGGGATACTATAACATCTATGTCGGCATCACCTCGCCGAACGAACGCTCCATGAAATTCCACAAGTCCATGGGCTTTATCATTTCGGGCGCCTATCAGGAGAGCATGTACAAATTCGGCCAGTGGCGCGACGTGCTGTGGATGGGAAAAAGCCTGCGCCCGCATGAGGGGGAACCGCAGCCCACCGTACCGTTTCCGGAGATACAGGACAGTCCGCTGGTGGACCGCGTGCTGCGGCAGGCTGAGCAGCGGATCCACCTGTGAAGCCGCGGGACGGGAAAGAGGAGGCCGCCATGGAACCCAATCTGCATGAAAACCACCGCCAGCGCGTATGGGAAAAATTCCGCCGGTTCGGTCTGCAGGTGTTTGCCGACCATGAGGTGCTGGAATTGCTGTTGTTTTTCGCGATCCGGCGCGGCGATACCAACCCGACCGCGCACGCGCTGCTCAAGCGTTTCGGTTCGCTGCACGCGGTGCTGGAGGCGCCGCCGGAAGAGCTTCAGAAGGTAAAGGGCGTCGGGCCGCATACCGCGTCGCTGATCAAGGTGGCTTTCGCGCTGGTCGGCCGGTATCAGGCCGATGTGGCGAAAATGGAGGCGAATGGGGACAAGCTCAACAGCAGCGAACGGATCGGCGCGTTTTTCGTGCCGCAGTTTATGGGGGAGAGCGAGGAGGTCCTGATCGCCGCCTATGTCGACGGCGCCGGCAGGGTAATTAAATGCGAGGAAGCCGGCCGCGGCGGGCGCGCACAGGTCCGCGTGGACTGCGGCAAGATATGCCGCAACGCGCTTCTGAGCGAGGCGGCCGGCGTGGCGATCGCCCATAACCATCCGAATGGGAGAGCGGTCCCGTCGCACGAGGATATCGAGGTGACACGCATGTTGGAACGCTACCTGAACGATATGGACATCGAACTGCTCGACCACTGTATTGTCGCGCGGGGAAAGTATTATTCCATGCGGAAGCAGATGCTGATCGGGCAGGAAAGGAGATAGGGAATGCCGGATTTTCAAATCGTAAGCCCTTACAAAATGGCGGGCGACCAGCCGGAGGCGGTCGCCAAGCTGGTCGAGGGCATCCAGAACGGCCTGACCGAGCAGACCCTGATGGGCGTGACCGGCTCGGGCAAGACCTTCACCATGGCCAATATTATCGAGCAGACCCAGCGGCCGACGCTGGTGCTCGCGCACAATAAAACGCTGGCCGCGCAGCTCTGCACCGAGCTGCGGGAGTTTTTCCCGCACAACGCGGTCGAGTATTTCGTGTCCTATTACGACTATTACCAGCCCGAGGCCTATATCGCCTCGACCGACACCTATATCGAAAAGGACTCGGCCATCAACGACGAGATCGACCGCCTGCGCCACTCGGCTACCTCGGCGCTTTCCGAGCGGCGGGATGTGATTATCGTCTCCTCCGTGTCCTGCATCTATTCGCTGGGCGACCCGATCGACTACAAGAAGATGGTCGTTTCCCTGCGTCCAGGTACGGAGATCAGCCGCGAGCAGCTTATCCACCGCCTGATCGACATCCAGTACGAGCGCAACGACATCGCGTTCGAGCGCAACCGCTTCCGTGTGCGCGGGGACACGGTCGAGGTCTGGCCGGTTTATTCGGATGAGGACGTGGTGCGCATCGAGTTCTTTGGGGACGAGATCGACCGCATCAGCCGCATCAACCCGCTGACCGGCGTGGTGCTGGGCGAGCTGGGACACACCGCGATCTTCCCCGCGAGCCATTACGTCACGCCCAAGGACAAGCTGCAGGCCGCGATCCGCGACCTGGAGGACGAGCTGGAGGCCCGCGTCAAATTCTTTGAGCAAAACGGCAAGCTGATCGAGGCGCAGCGCATCGCGCAGCGCACGCGGTACGATATCGAAATGCTGCAGGAGATCGGCTTTTGCAGCGGTATCGAGAACTACTCGCGCGTGCTCTCGCGCCGCGCGCCGGGCTCGGCGCCGTTCACGCTGATCGACTATTTCCCCAGGGACTTCCTGCTGATTGTGGACGAGAGCCACGTCACCCTGCCGCAGGTGCGCGCCATGTACCACGGCGACCGCGCGCGCAAGGAGAGCCTGGTCGAGAACGGCTTCCGCCTGCCCTCGGCCTACGATAACCGCCCGCTGAACTTCGATGAGTTCAACGAGCGGCTTAACCAGATCGTATATGTGTCCGCGACGCCGGCGGAGTACGAGCTGTCCCGCTCCGGACAGGTGGTTGAGCAGGTCATCCGCCCGACCGGCCTGCTCGATCCCGAGGTGGTCGTGCGTCCGGTCGAGGGGCAGATCGACGACCTGATCGGCGAGATCAACGCGCGCACCGCAAAGGGCGAGCGCATCCTGGTGACGACGCTGACCAAAAAGATGGCCGAGGACCTGACCGCCTATCTGGAAACTGCGGGCATCAAGGTACGCTACATGCACCACGATATCAAGACCATCGAACGGCAGGAGCTGGTACGCGACCTGCGCCTGGGCGTGTTCGACGTGCTGGTGGGCATCAACCTGCTGCGCGAGGGGCTGGATATCCCCGAGGTGTCGCTGGTGGCGATACTGGACGCGGATAAGGAGGGCTTCCTCCGCTCGGAAACCTCGCTCATCCAGACCATCGGCCGCGCCGCGCGCAACGAGCACGGCATGGTCGTGCTGTACGCGGACAGCATCACGCCCTCCATGCGCCGCGCGATGGACGAAACCGAACGCCGCCGCACCCTGCAGGATGCGTTCAACAAGGCGCATGGCATCACGCCCCAGTCGGTGAAAAAGAAGGTGCAGGACGTGATCGAAATTACCTCCAACGTGCCGACGAGCAGCAAGAAAAAGCTGCGCACCAAGGGAGAGCGCCAGCAGGAGATCGCCCGCCTGACCCGCCAGATGAAGGAGGCGGCCAAGATGCTCGAGTTCGAGATCGCCGCCCAGCTGCGCGACCAGATCAAGGCATTGGAGGAAGGCAGATGAGGATTGTCAGTCTGATGGAGGACACCGCGTGCGCGCCGGCGTTTGCCTGCGAGCACGGCCTGAGCTTTTATATCGAGACGAACGGCGCAAAGCTGCTGTTCGACATGGGTCAGACCGGCCTGTTCGTGTGCAACGCGGCGCGGCTGGGCGCCGACCTGGGCGCGGTGGATACCGCCTTTCTCTCGCACGGGCATTACGACCACGGCGGGGGATTGGCGGCGTTCCTGAAAATCAACAGCCGCGCGCCGGTCTATGTGCATGAACGGGCGTTCGAGCCGCATTTTTCGCACAAGCCGGAGGGCGTTAAGGAGATCGGGCTGGACAGCGCGCTCGCGCACAGTCCGCGCCTGCGGCGGGTGAACGGCGTGACACGGATAGACGACGCCCTGACCCTGTTCTCCGATGTTACGGGCGTGGACTGCGTGCCGCAGGGCAACCGCACGCTGTACGAGCGGGTGGACGGGCAATATGTCCCCGACCGCTTCCTGCATGAGCAGAGCCTGCTCGTGCGCGAGGGGGACAAGGCGGTGCTGTTTACCGGCTGCGCCCATCGGGGCGTGGTGAATATCTGCGCCCGCGCCGGAGAGCTTCTCGGCCGCGCGCCGGACGCTGTCGTCGGCGGGATGCACCTGCTCAGTCCGTCCGCCGGCAAAAGCGAGCCGGATGAGGCGATCCGCGCGGTCGCGGCGCGGCTCGCGCAGACGGGCAGCCGGTACTACACCGGCCACTGCACCGGCGCGCATGCGTTCGGGGTGCTGCGCGAAACGCTTGGGGAGCGGCTGGAGTGCTTCGCGGCGGGCAGCGTGGTAGAGATCGGATAGACAGGGGGGGGAGACGGAGTGGTATGCCCATTTTGCGGCGGAAAAACGGTACGCGGCGCGATTTTTGCGCCATATGACAACGCCCATTGGCAGGGCGATGCTGTAACGGGCTGGAAACGCATCATTACAGCGGCAGATGCGGACCGGGTGGAAGTCGCCGCTTCGGAAACATTCGGAACGGGCCGGCCGGCGGCATACTATTGTCGCACCTGTCAGAAGATCATCATAGACCTGACGGAAAAATGGAAAACAAAAGACTAAAATCGGAAGAGTGACTGGAGAAACACACAACGATGCAGGAATTTATCCATGTAAAGGGTGCGCGCGAGCACAACCTGAAAAATATCGATATCAAGATCCCGCGCGACAAGCTGGTCGTGCTGACCGGACTGTCCGGCTCGGGCAAGTCGTCGCTGGCGTTCGACACGATTTATGCCGAGGGCCAGCGCCGCTATGTCGAGTCGCTGTCCAGCTACGCGCGGCAGTTTTTGGGGCAGATGGACAAGCCGGACGTGGACTATATCGACGGCCTTTCGCCCGCGATTTCGATTGACCAGAAGACCACCTCGCAGAATCCGCGCTCGACGGTCGGCACGGTCACCGAAATCTACGACTACCTGCGCCTTTTGTGGGCGAACATCGGCACGCCGCACTGCCCCAAGTGCGGCAAGGAAATCCACCAGCAGACCATCGACCAGATCATCGACCGGCTGATGGCGTTGGAGGAAAAAACGCGCGTCCAGCTCCTTGCGCCGGTCATCCGCGGCAAAAAGGGCGAGCACGTCAAGGTGCTCGAGGACGCGCGCAAGGCGGGCTATGTCCGCGTGCGCGTGGACGGCGAGGTGCGCGACCTGTCCGAGGATATCAAGCTGGCCAAGACCCACAAGCACAACATTGAGATTGTGGTCGACCGTGTGGTCATCCGGCCGGACGCGCGCGGCCGCATCACGGACTCGGTCGAGACCGCGTCCGCGCTCTCGGGCGGGCTGGTCATTGCGGATGTGATCGGCGGCGAGCCGATTGCGTTCTCGCAAAACTATGCGTGCGACGACTGCGGCATCTCGATTGAGGAGCTGACGCCGCGCATGTTCTCGTTCAACAACCCGTACGGCGCGTGTCCGGTGTGTACCGGCCTGGGCATGCAGATGCGCGTCGATCCGGACCGCATCCTCCCCAACAAAAAGCTGTCCATCAGGCAGGGCGCGATCCGCGCGTCCGGCTGGGGCAGCGCCGAGCCGGGGACGATCGCGGGCATGTACTTCACCGCGCTCGGCAAAAAGCACGGCTTCACGCTGGACACCCCGATCGAGGAATTTTCGGACAAGGCGCTGCACGAGCTGCTGTACGGCACCGGAGACGAGCCGCTCGAACTGTCGGTCAGCCGCGTGTCGGGCGGCGTGATGCGCCAGCCGTTCGAGGGCATTGTCGTGAACCTCGAGCGCCGCTATAAGGAAACGTCCAGCGACTATGCGCGCGCCGAGATCGAGGAGTGCATGAGCGAGATTCCCTGCCCCGCGTGCCACGGCCGCCGCCTGCGGCCCGAGGTGCTCGCGGTCACGATCGGCGGGCTGAACATCGCGGAATTCTCGGAAAAGTCGGTCGTCAAGGCGATGGAGTTTTTGCAGACCCTGCAGCTGACCGAGATGCAGCACAAGATCGGCGACCGTGTCATCAAGGAGATCAAGGACCGGTTGGGCTTTTTGCAGTCGGTCGGACTGGAATACCTGACCCTGTCGCGCGCCTCCGGCACGTTGTCCGGCGGCGAGAGCCAGCGCATCCGGCTGGCGACGCAGATCGGCTCGTCGCTCATGGGCGTGCTGTATATCCTGGATGAGCCGTCCATCGGCCTGCACCAGCGCGACAACGACAAGCTGCTGGCGACGCTTAAACGCCTGCGCGACCTGGGCAACACGCTGATCGTGGTCGAGCACGACGAGGACACCATGTTCGCCGCCGACCATATCGTGGATATCGGCCCGGGCGCGGGCCGGAACGGCGGCGCGGTCGTGTTCGAAGGCACGGTGGACGAGCTGCTGCAAAGCGAGCAGTCCATCACCGGACAGTACCTGTCCGGCCGCAAGTGCATCCCCGTGCCTGCGGTGCGCCGCAAGGGCAACGGCAAAAAGCTGACCGTCAAGGGCTGCGCGGTGAACAACCTCAAGCACACGGATTTCACCATCCCGCTGGGTACGCTCACCTGCGTGACCGGCGTGTCCGGCTCAGGCAAGTCCTCGTTCGTCAACGAGATCCTGTACAAAAAGCTCGCCGCCGAGCTGAACGGCGCCAAGACGCGCGCGGGCGCGCACGATAAGTTCGTCGGCCTGTCCTATCTGGACAAGGTGATCGATATCGACCAGTCGCCCATCGGGCGCACGCCGCGCTCCAACCCCGCGACCTATACCGGCGTGTTCAACGATATCCGCGACCTGTTCGCCAAGACCGCGGACGCCAAGGCGCGCGGCTACGGGCCGAGCCGGTTCTCTTTCAACGTCAAGGGCGGCCGCTGCGAGGCCTGCGCGGGCGACGGCCTTTTGAAGATCGAGATGCACTTCCTGCCGGACGTATATGTACCCTGCGACGTGTGCAAGGGCAAGCGCTACAACAAGGAAACGCTTGAGGTGCGCTACAAGGGCAAGAACATCTACGAGGTGCTCGACATGACCGTGGACGAGGCGTGCGAGTTTTTCGCCAACGTGCCGAAGATCGCCCGGCGGCTGGAGACCATGCGCGAGGTCGGGCTGGGGTACGTCAAGCTCGGGCAGTCGTCCACCACGCTGTCCGGCGGCGAGGCGCAGCGCGCCAAGCTCGCCACCGAGCTGTCCAAGCGTTCGACCGGCAAGACCATCTATATCCTGGACGAACCGACCACCGGCCTGCACGTTGCGGACGTACACCGCCTGGTGGACGTGCTGCAGAAGCTGGTGGACGCGGGCAACACCGTGGTCGTTATCGAGCACAACCTGGACGTGATTAAAACCGCGGACTATATTCTCGACCTCGGTCCCGAGGGCGGGGACGGCGGCGGCCGCCTGGTGGCCGCCGGTACGCCGGAGGAGGTCGCCGCGTGCGAAGGCTCCTATACCGGCCAATATCTGAAGCCGGTGCTTGAACGCGGCAGACAGCGCGCGGAGAAGCAGTAAAAAACACCCCCGACACTCTGTCGGGGGTGTTTTGCATGGCAAAGGGATATCAGGCGGGGGCGGCAACCCAAATGCGCGCCGCCAGGCAAGTTCTTTGCGAAGCGGTTTGGCAGTTTGCCGGATGGATGATAAAATTTTGTGCGGGTTTTGTGACATTTTTGTATACTCCCTTGTCCCATATCAATAATTTTGGTATAATAATGTTAATCGAAAATAAATGAGGGAGTTTTATGAAAACCAAACGCTGGGTGATTGCCGCGCTGGACGAGCCGCGCGTGCGCATGCTCGCCCACGATTGCGGCTGCGCGCCGTTGACCGCCGCGGTCCTTTCCGCGCGCGGAATCGATACGGCGCAGGCCGCGGAGCGTTATCTGAGCTGCGACCCCAAAGGGCTGCACGACCCGTTCCTGATGGCCGATATGGACAGGGCAGTCCAGACCGTCCGCCGCGCGCTTGAGAATAACGAGCATATCGTCGTTTACGGCGATTATGATGTGGACGGCATTACGGCGACCTGCATCATGGTGGATTACCTGCGCAGCAAAGGCGCGGTCTGCGAATATTATATCCCGAACCGCCTGAACGAAGGCTACGGCCTTTCGCGCGCGGCCATGGAGCGGCTGTATGACCAGGGGACGCGCCTGCTGATCACGGTCGATTCCGGCATTACAGCGGACGAGGAAATCGCCGCGGCCCGCGCGCTCGGTATGAAGGTCGTGATTACCGACCACCACGAATGCCACGATAGCCTGCCCGAAGCGGACGCCGTCGTGGACTGCAAGCGCGCGGACTGCGGTTACCCGTTCGGCAGCCTGGCGGGCGTGGGCGTGGCGTTCAAGCTGATCTGCGCGCTCGAGGGCGACGCCGGAACCGCGCTTGCCCGTTACGCCGATCTGCTGGCGCTCGGCACGGTAGCGGATGTGATGCCGATTGTCGGGGAGAACCGCATTATCGTCGCGGCGGGGCTGAAAAAGATGGCCGAAACCAGCAACATCGGGCTGGAAATGCTGCTGCGCGAGGCCGGCATGAAGCATAAACGCCTGACCTCCGCTGCGATCAGCTTTGTTCTGGCGCCCCGCATCAACGCCGCGGGCCGGATGGGGCAGGCCGAACTGGCCGCCGAGCTGTTCCTGACGCGCGACCCTGTGCGTGCGCAGACGCTGGCCGCAGAACTGTGCGAACAGAACAAGCGGCGGCAGAATGAGGAAAACCAGATATTGACGCAGGCGCTTGCCCGCCTGCGCACGGAATACAATCCGCTGGAGGATAAGATCATCGTGCTGGCGGGGGAAGGCTGGCATCACGGCGTGATCGGTATTGTGTGCTCCCGCCTGTGCGACCGGTATGGATGTCCGGTCGTGCTGATCGCGCTGGACGAGGATGGGACGGGCAAGGGCTCCGGCCGGTCGGTCAAGGGCTTCAACCTGTTCGAAGCCCTGACCTCGTGCGGGGATTTGCTGCAGCGCTACGGCGGGCATGAGCTTGCCGCCGGGCTGACGGTGGACGCGGCGCATATTGAGGCGCTGCGGGAACGGCTGCGCGCCTATGCGGAAAACCATGTTTCCATGGCCGACCTGATCCCGCAGCTGCATATTGACTGCATGATCGAGCCGGAATGGATCACGCTGGAAAATATCCAGGCGCTTTCCGTGCTCGAACCATACGGCATGCAGAATGAAGAACCGGTATTCTGCATGAAGGATCTGACCGTGGAGGAGATCACGCCTATTTCAAGCGACCGCCATGTCCGGCTGACGCTGGTAAAGGACGGGAAGCGCTGGTCGGCCATGCTGTTCGGCACGGGCGTGGGCGGCTTGGGCTTTGCGCAGGGGAATATGGTCGACGCGGCGTTCCACCTGGAGGTCAACGAGTTTCGGGGCCGGCGCACGGCGCAGCTGACGCTGTGCGACGTGCGGCTGAGCGAATGCGAAAACCTTGCCGACCAAAAGCTGCTCAACCTGTATAACACCTACATGGCGGATGGCCCGCTGACCGCGCGGGAGGCGCGCATCCTGCTGCCCGACCGCAGCGATCTGGTCGCGGTGTGGCGGCATATCGTGTGCCGCGCGGAGGACGGCCGCCTTTCCGTACCCTCCAACGCGCTCTCCCGCCGTATCGCCTGGGAAAGCCGCAGGGAGATCAATATTGGCAAGCTGTTCGTGTGTCTCGATGTGTTTTCCGAGTCGAGCCTGATCAGCTACCATTTCAAAGAGGGGATGCTCAACATCCTGCTCAAGCCTTACGAGGGTAAGGCGGATATATCGGGCTCGGTCGTCCTTGCCACGCTGCAGAGTATGGCGGGATGACAGCCGAGGGGGAAATTATATGCAGAATAAACTGGATTTTTTGATCGAGCGCGTGCAGAAGCAGAATCCGCAGGCGAATATAAAAAAAATCCGCGCGGCCTATGAGTGCGCCTCCGCGGCGCACGAGGGGCAAAAGCGGAAAAACGGCGAGCCGTATATCATCCATCCGGTCTCGGTGGCTGAGATCGTGGTTGAAATGGGGCTGGATACGGATTCGATCTGCGCCGCGCTGTTGCACGACTGCATCGAGGATACGCAGTTCGGCTACAAGGAGATCGAAAACAAGTTCGGCACGCCTGTCGCGGAGCTGGTGGACGGCGTCACCCGCCTGGGTATGCTGCGCTATTCCAAGGAGCAGGAGCAGTTCGAGGACCTGCGCAAGATGTTCCTCGCCATGGCCAAGGATATCCGCGTCATCCTGATCAAGCTGGCTGACCGGCTGCATAACGCGCGCACGTTCCAGTTCCTGCCCGAGCGCAAGCAGCGCGACAAGGCGCTCGAAACCATGGAGATCTACGCGCCGATCGCGCACCGGCTGGGTATGAGCCGCATCAAGTGGGAGTTGGAGGACCTGTGCCTCAAGGTGCTCGACCCGATCGGCTATAACGAGATCGTCGAGGGCCTCAGAGCGCAGAGCGAGCAGCACGAGGAATTCCTCAAGGGGATACAGGAGCGCATCAGCGAGAAGCTGGCGGAGGCGCATATCCATAATACGCTTTCGGCGCGCGTCAAGCATATTTACTCCATTTACCGCAAAATGTACGCCCAGCATAAGACGATCGACGAGATCTATGATATTTGCGCGGTGCGCGTGATCGTGGATACGGTGGCGGACTGCTATAATGTGCTCGGCTATGTGCATGATCTGTATAAGCCTATCCCCGGCCGCTTCAAGGATTATATCTCCACGCCCAAGCCAAACGGCTACCAGTCCCTGCACACCACGGTCATCGGCCGCGCGGGCATCCCGTTCGAGATACAGATCCGCACGACCGAAATGCACAAGATGGCCGAATACGGCGTCGCGGCGCACTGGAAATACAAGCAGGGCCTGGATAAAAAGGGCAACGAGGAGGCTTTCGCCTGGATTCGCCAGCTGCTCGAGGCGCAGCAGGACACCGAGGCCGAGGACTTCATCAAAAATATCAAGGTGGACCTGTTCGCGGACGAGGTGTTCGTGTTCACGCCCAAGGGCGACGTGGTCAACATGCCCGCGGGCGCGACCCCGATCGACCTGGCCTACGCCATCCATTCCGCGGTCGGCAACCGGATGACCGGCGCCAAGATCAACGGCCGCATCGCGCCGATCGACAGCCAACTGAAAAACGGCGACATCGTGGAGATCCTGACCTCCAAGGAGGCGCATGGACCCAGCCGCGACTGGGTCAAGATCGTCAAAACCACCGAGGCGCGCAACAAGATCAAGCAGTGGTTCAAAAAGGAGTGCCGGGAGGAGAATATCATCAACGGCCGCGAGGATCTGGACCGCGAGCTGCGCGCCAACCTGCTGTACAACGGCTTTTACGAGAATGAGGAAGTGCAGAAGAACACGCTTAACAAGTTCTCGTTCAATACGCTCGACGAGCTGTACGCCGCCATCGGCTACGGCGGCATCACGCTAACCAAGGTTATCAACAAGGTGAAGGACGACGTGGGCAAGCTGCGCCGCCAGCGGGAGATTGCGGAGCATCAGAACCAGCCCCATGTCGAACAGCAGCGCCGCACGACGCGCAGCTCGACCGGCGTGGTGGTCGAGGGGATCGACAACTGCCTGGTCAAATTCGCGCGCTGCTGCACGCCGATCCCAGGCGACGAGATTATCGGCTTTGTGACGCGCGGCTACGGCGTGTCCATCCACCGTCGGGACTGCGTCAACGTTCATGTGGCGGAGGATCCGGACCGCTGGGTAAACGCCTGGTGGGACGAGGATCAGGTCACCGCGGACCGTGCGGGCCGGTTCTCGACCGGCCTGCAGATATCGACCCGCAGCCGTATCGGGGTGCTGAACGATGTGACGACGATCTTCGCGGTCTGCAAGATCAATGTGCATGAGATTTCGGCAAGGGACCTGAACGACGGCTACGGCGTGATCAACGCGATGGTCGACGTCGCAGGCGTACACCAGCTGGATAACCTGATCAGCCGCTTGCGGTCGATCAAGGGCGTGGTGGATGTGACGCGCACAGTGGACACGAACTGAGGATTGGGTTGCGGTGTGCAGCCGCGGCCAAGAGGACGCGGAAGGGTTCCGGCAGGCGAAACCTTCCCGCGTTCAGAGCAATAAAAACCGTGATATGGGTTCGCGGTTTTTATGAAAAATGCCGCTCTGCGGCATTTTTCTGTTAGAAGCCGCACGGGGTGTGCGGAATGGAAACGGAGAATAAAAGTTATGAGAGCACTCATTCAGCGCGTGACGCGCGCATCGGTGACGATCGGCGGCGCGGTGCGCGGAGAGATCGGGCAGGGCTTTCTGGTCCTGCTGGGCATCACGGATGGAGACACGGCGGACGACGCGGTTTATCTGGCCGACAAGACGGTTAAACTGCGGGTGTTCACGGATGAGAACGACAAGATGAACCGCTCGCTCGCGGATGTGGGCGGCGGCATCCTCGTGGTATCGCAGTTTACCCTGTACGGGGATTGCAAAAAGGGAAACCGGCCGAGCTTTACCGCCGCGGCGCGGCCTGAAACCGCGATCCCGCTGTACGAGGCGTTTATCGCGCGCTGCCGGCAAAGCGGCCTGCCGGTCGAGACCGGCGAGTTCGGCGCGGATATGAAGGTCGACCTGTGCAACGACGGGCCGGTCACACTATGGATGGACACCGCGCAGATGCGGTGAGGGAAAGGAGAACCAGCTTATGAAAATCATGCAGCTTTGCGTGGGCATGGTCGCCACGAACTGCTATATCGTATACGATGAAAAGAGCCGCGAGGCCGCGGTGATCGACCCGGGCGACAACGCCGCCTCTATCCTGAGCGCGGCGGAAAAGGAAAAGCTGGATATCAAATATGTCCTGCTGACGCACGCGCATTTTGACCATATCCTTGCCGCGCACGAGGTGCTGGCGGCAACCCATGCGCAGTATGTCGTACCCGAGGGGGACCTGTGGCTGCTCAAGCGGGAGAATATGGGCCAGTTCCGCTCGCTGGCCCGCGCCTATGTGGAGGATAAGCCGGATCTTTTGGCGAACGAGGGGACACAGGTGACGTTCGGCGGGATGACGGCGACGTATATGAACACCCCCGGCCATACGCCCGGCTCGTCGGTCATCCGGATTGGCGACTGCCTGTTCACGGGCGACACGCTGTTCCGGCATGAATGCGGCCGGTGCGACCTGGAGGGCGGCGATTTCGGGCAGATGCTGCGGTCACTGCGGCGCCTGCACGACCTGGAGGGGGATTACAAGGTGCTGCCCGGGCATGAAGGCATCTCCACCCTGTCCGAGGAGCGCGCGGCCAATCCCTATATGGCGCAGGCGGTCGGCGGACGATGATTTATACGCTGGAGGGACACGCGCTCAAGCATGCGGTGGAGGAAATGCTGTTCCATCTGCTCCCCACGGCGGCGCTTGCGCGGGCGGATGCCGTGGATGCGGCGGACGGGACGGAGGACTATTGCCGGAGCGTCCTGACCGAAGCGGACGGCCGGGCGCGGGCGTGCGCCGACGTCCGCATCGGCGGCGTAACGCGCCGCAGCGAGCGGTGCGCGCCGGTTCAGGGGCTTGCGCCGCTTGCTTATAAGCGCACGGTCACCGAGCTGGTCAAGACGACCGTGTACGAGGCTGTGGTGCCGTCGCTTGCCCAGCCGCCTGTATGGGGCAGCCTGACCGGCGTGCGTCCCGCTAAGCTCGCGCGCGGGCTGATCGAGCGGGGCATGACGCACGGCGAGGCGGCGGCGTACCTGCGGGAGCACTTCCATGTTTTGCCGGAGCGCACGGCGCTGACCATCCGCGCGGCCGCAACGGCGATGGAGATGGATAAGCGGATGGGGGAAAAGGATATTTCCCTTTATGTCGGCATCCCGTTCTGCCCGTCGCGGTGCTATTACTGCTCGTTTGTATCCTCCGCGACCGCGCAGTCCGGTCACCTGATCGAGCCGTATTTGGAAACGCTGTGCCGTGAGATCAGAGAGACCGCCGCGCTGGTGCGCGAGGCGGACCGGCGGGTGCAGAGCGTGTATATCGGCGGCGGCACGCCGACCACGCTGGACGAGAACCAGCTCGCGCGCCTGCTTGACACACTCGAACAAAGCTTTGATTTTTCCGGACTTTGTGAATATACTGTGGAAGCGGGGCGTCCGGATACGATTACACTGGGCAAGCTGCGCGTGCTGCGCGCGGCGGGCGTGGGGCGGGTCAGCATCAACCCGCAGTCCATGGACGACGCGGTGCTGGCCGCGATCGGGCGCAGGCACGTGGCGTGCGATGTGCTGCGCGCCTATGACGAGGCGCGGCGGGCGGGCTTTGCTGGCATCAACATGGATGTGATCGCGGGGCTGTCCGGCGATACGCCGGACAGCTTCGCCCGAACGGTGGATACCTTGATCGGCCTTGCGCCGGAGAATATCACGGTACATACGCTGGCCATCAAGCGAGGGGCGGATCTGACGGATAAGCAGGCCGCCGCCGCGCAGTGCGAGGCGGTGGCGCGTATGCTGGACGGCGCCTCGCGCGCGCTGCAGGGCGCGGGCTACGGCCCGTATTACCTGTACCGGCAGAAATTCACCGCCGGCGGCTTTGAGAATGTCGGCTGGTGTCGGCCGGGGACCGAATGCTTCTACAATGTGGCCATGATGGAGGAACTGCAAACCATTTTGTCGCTCGGCGCGGGCGGCGTTTCCAAGCGCGTCGATCGGGACACGGGCTGGATCGAGCGGACGAACAACCCCAAGTATCCGCTCGAATACATTCGGGCGGCGGACCGGCTCGTCGGCGGCAAGCGTAAATTGCTTTTCCCAAAGCAGTAAGGAGGAACACGGCTATGGCGGAATACACACTCAAATATATCAACCACCGCGCGCGGTACGATGCGGCCGATTTTATCGCGGAATGTGAACGGACGTATCATGCGCAGGTGGATCAGGTGGCGGAGGAGATCGCGGAAAACAGCCGCCAGAAGCCGATCGTGCTGATTAACGGCCCGTCCTCGTCCGGAAAGACCACGACCAACGACCGGATCGGCCGCGCGCTGGAAAAACGCGGCATCCATGCGGAGATGATCTCGATGGACGATTATTACCGCACGGTCGGCAGCTATGACATCCCGCCGGACACGGAAAACGGCGTGCCTGACCTGGAAAGTCCGGAATGTATGGACCTGCCGCTGCTGAGCCAGCATTTGACCCAGCTGGTCGCGGGCGAGGAGATCGACCTGCCCCGCTTTGATTTTGAAACGCGTACTTCAATCCCGCACGCGCGCTCGCTGCGCCTGGATCCGGACGAGGTCGTGCTGATCGAGGGGATCCACTCGTTCAATCCGGTCATCATGGGGGATCTCGCGCATGCGGCGACCGGCGTTTACCTGTCCGTGGCAAGCGCGGTCGTCCCCAAGGAGGGGGCGCGGGTCGAGCCGTATATGCTCCGCTTTTTGCGGCGGGCCATGCGGGACAGCCTGTTCCGCAATTCGCCGGTCGAGGACACGCTGCGCCAGTGGAACTCGGTGCGCCGCGGAGAGAAGCTGTATATCGCGCCGCACCGCGGGCAGGCCAACCTGACGGTGGACACCTTCCTGCCGTATGAGCTGAATATACTCATGCAGTATTTGGCGCCCAAGCTCCGCCTGCAGCGGGAGGAGCTTGGCAGGGCGGATCTTGCGCCGGTCGGCGCGGTGCTCGATCAGGTAGCGCCGATCGATTATACGGATTTTATCCCCGAGGATTCGGTATTGCACGAGTTTATTGGGTAAAATACAGGCGTGCTTGCTTTTTATAGGGCTATGCAGTATAATAAAATGCAATATAGCGGGGCGGACAGTCCTGTTGGAAGGAGCGAGGACCCATGGATGCAAAAATGCAGACGTTTTTGGAAAAGGTCAAGGTAATGGCGGATAAGACCGGCAAAGCGGCCGGCCGCGCGGCGGACGCCGCCGGAAAGAAAGCGACCGAGCTTGCCAGCGCGACGCGGATCAACCTCCAGATTTTTGATCTGAACACCGAATGCGAGGTGCTGTTCAAAGAGATCGGCAAAATGGTGTATGAGCTGCATCGGGGAACAGAGGTCTCTAACGAGGAAATGGATCAGAAGATCGATTTGGTGGATGAGAAGCAGGCCAGGATCGCCGCGCTGCGCGAGGAGCTTGCAGGCATGAAGTCAGTCGTGACCTGCCCGCACTGCGGGCGTCCGTGCAGCAGGGAGGATGCGTTTTGCTCCGGCTGCGGCGGCGCGCTGTGAGCGCATATTTTAGAGCGCCCTGCCATACCGTACAATAAGAAAAGACAAAGGGCGTGTAGCGTTTGCAGCGAAAAAAACAGAATTTTGTGCAGGGCGCGGTCATCCTGATGGCGGCGAGCCTGATCGTCAAGGTGATCGGCGCGTTTTTCCAGATACCGCTCCAAAACCTGATCGGCGGGGAGGAATCGCCGGCGTTCGGCATGTTCAGCGCGGCTTACCGGATCTACACCGCGATGCTGATGATTTCGACGGTCGGCCTGCCGGCGGCGCTGTCCAAGATGGTGGCGGAGGCTACGGCCTGCGGGCGTGAGCATGAGGTGCGGCGCATCGTCCGCGTTGCGGGCAGCATTTTTGTGCCGGTCGGCGCGCTGTGCTCGGTCGCGCTTTTTTTTGGCGCGGGTACCTTTGCGGAATGGATCAAAAGCGCGGATGCGCGGCTCGCCGTTATGGCGATCGCGCCGAGCGTGCTGATGGTGGCCATTCTTTCCGTGTTCCGCGGCTATTACCAGGGGCGGTCCAATATGGTGCCGACAGCGGTTTCCCAGGTCATTGAGGCGATGGGCAAGCTGTTTGTCGGACTTGGCCTTGCCTACTATGCGATAGGGCAGGGCTACAGCGATCCGGTGGTCGCGGCAATGACCGTGCTGGGCGTAACGCTGGGCGAGGTCGTGGCGGCGGCGTATATGCTGGCGCAGGCGGCGGTAACGCGCCGCAGGGCGGCGCCCGTGCGCATTTTGAACGATGCGGTGCGTCCCGCGGGGGAACTGGCGAAGGTTTTGCTTTCCCTGTCCATCCCCATTACGATCAGCTCGGCGGTCATGAGCCTGACCGACCTGATCGACGTTGCGCTGATTTCCGCGCGGCTGCAAAGCCCGGCGGTGGGGATGACGGCCAAGCAGGCGATGGCGACCTACGGCATTTACACCGGCCAGGCCATCAATTTCTTCAACCTGCCGCAGACGCTGATTACGGCGCTGGCGGTCAGCGTGCTGCCGACGATTGCCAGCGCGCGCGCAGCGCAGAATTTTACCAAAGTATCCAAAACGCTTTCCACTTCGCTGCGGCTGACCATGATTATCACTTTGCCGGCAGGCACGGGGTTCCTCGTGCTGTCCGAGCCGATCCTGCGGCTGCTTTACCATTCGGGGACGGAAACCGGAGGCCGGCTGATGGCGATTTTGGGCTTTGCCGTACCCGCTGTGGCGCTGGTCGCAATCACAAACGCCACCCTGCAGGCGTTCGGGCGGATTGATCTGCCGCTGGTTTCGATGTTCCTCGGCGCGCTGGTCAAAATGTTCGGGGATTATTACCTGATCGGGGATCCGCGGTTCGGTATCGCGGGAGCGCCGATCAGTACGGCCGTGTGCTACTGGCTGATTGCGCTGCTGAATCTGTTCCATATCGCAAGGCTGTCCCATGCGCTGCCCCCGCTGGGCAAAACCGTGGGCAGGCCGCTTGCCGCAACGGCTGGCATGGGAGCGGCGACCTATATCTGCTTTACCGTGCTGACGCGGGTGCTTGGCGCGGCGCCGGGTTCGGCTGCGGATAAGCTGAGCACGCTTGTGTCGATCCTTGCAGCGGTGGCGGTATACGGCGTTTTGCTGCTGGCGCTGCACGCGGTTGACCGCGAGGATGTGCAGCTTTTGCCAAAAGGGGAAAAAATTGCCAACCTTTTGCGTTTAAAATAACAGGAAGTGTAGAAAATGGTTGATTTTCAAAAGAAAGAGCAGTATAATTTTAACGATCTGTTGCGGATCATGGAAATACTCCGCGCGCCGGACGGATGCATGTGGGATCGGGAACAGGATCACCGGTCGATCCGCCGCAATTTTATTGAGGAGACCTATGAGGTCTGTGAGGCGATCGACGAGGAGGATACCGAGCACCTGAAGGAAGAGCTGGGCGACGTATTGCTGCAGGTCGTTTTCCACACGCAGATGGAAAAGGAAAAGGGCGTGTTTGACATCAACGATGTGGCGGACGGCATCTGCAAAAAGCTGATTTACCGTCATCCGCATATTTTCGGTGATGTCAAGGTGGGCTCCTCGGAGGAGATCCTGAGCAATTGGGACGACCTCAAGCGCAAGGAGAAGCACCAGGAGACCGATACTTCCGCGCTTGCCAGCGTGGCCAAAAGCCTGCCGGGCCTGATCCGCGCGGAAAAAATCCAGAAGAAGGCCGCTAAGGTGGGGTTCGACTGGGATGGCGCGGACGGAGCGCTGGAAAAGGTCGAGGAGGAGCTTGCGGAGGTGCGGCAGGCGCTCGCGGGCGACGGCGATATCGAGGAGGAACTGGGCGACCTGCTGTTTGCGGTCGTCAATGTGGCGCGCCATAAAAAGGTGGACGCCGAGCGCGCGGTGGAAAAGACCTGCGACAAATTTATCCGCCGGTTCGGTTTTATGGAACGGCAGGCAAAAGAAGAGAACAAAGTGCTGTCCGACTTGTCGCTGGCAGAAATGGACTCGCTTTGGAATAGATCAAAAGAAAAGGTATAAACGGAGGTATAAGCATGAAAAAAAGCGAATTCGTCACGCTGGTTGCGGAAAAAACCGGCCTCTCCAAAAAGGATACAGAAAAGACGATCGACGCTGTCTTCACCGCGATGGGCGATGTGATGGCGCAGGGAGATAAGCTGCAGATGAGCGGCTTCGGCACGTTTGAGACCAAGGTGCGCGCCGCGCGCACGGGCCACAACCCGCGCACCGGCGAGGCGATCGAAATCGCGGCCGCGACCATTCCGGTATTCAAGCCCGGCAAGGCGCTCAAGGACAAGGTGGACGCGAAGTAACCGTGCGGCTGGATAAATATCTCAAGGTTTCCCGACTGATCAAGCGCCGCACGGTAGCGAATGACGCCTGCGACGCGGCGCGGATCACAGTGAACGGCAAACCGGCAAAGGCCTCCTACCAGGTGAAAACAGGCGACGTTATCGAGATCGCGTTCGGACAGCGCACGATGAAAGTCGAAGTGCTCGAGATCGCGGAGCATGCGCTGAAAGCGGACGCGGCCGCGATGTATCGGGAAATCCCGTAATAAAAACATCCCGCCCCTTCATATAGTGAAGGGAGCGGGATGTTTTTTATGAGAGGGAGGGACTGCATATGGCAGCCGACGAACGCAACAGGGAAATGCCGCATACCGTCATTCTGGAGGGCAGGGAGAAGCTTTCGATCTCCGGCGTGGTGGATGTGCAGAGCTTTGACGAAGATCAGGTACTGCTGGAGACCGTGCGCGGGATGCTGGTCGTGCGGGGACAGGGCCTGCATGTCGAGCGGCTGCAGCTGGAAGCGGGCGAACTGATTGTGGAGGGCGAGGTTGGCTGCCTGGAATATGACGACAGCGTACAGCCGCGCGGCGGTTTTTTCAGCCGTCTGTTCGGCGGGTGAACGCGGCATGACGGTACCGATGCAGGCACAGTTCCTGCTGGGGCTGCAAAGTATTTTACTGGGCGCGGCTCTGGGACTTTTTTATGATATCCTGCGGGCGTTTCGGGTGTATTTCTCGGCCGGGCGCCTGGCTACCGCACTGTATGACCTTGTGTTCTGGCTGGTCCTGCTGGCGGCTTTTTTCGAATTCAGCCTGGTTTTTGCGATGGGGCAGAGCCGCTGGTATGTCCTTGCGGGGGCGTGCGGCGGCGCGGGGATTTATTTTTTTCTGTTCAGCGGGCTGGTGCAGGGGGTGCTGCGGCTTGCGCTGGATTTGGCCGCGCGGCTGTGCGGCCTGCTCGCCGCGGCGGGGGAAAGGGCGCGCGGGTTTGCGGGGAAAGCCGGTTTACCGGAAAAAATTCGCTCTTTTACAAAAAAGTTTGCGAAACCCTCTTCCATTTTTCGCGGGAAAGGTATAAAATAAAACTCGAATTAGTCTGAGCCAAGGGAAGATGGAGCGAGGTGTCCGAATGTCCAAGCGCAAAGCGCCGGTCTGGGTCAAAATCCTGATGCTGGCCTTTTTGCTGTATGCCGTGGTGACAATCATCAGCCTGCATGCACAAATTGCGGATAAACGTGCGGAGCTGGATTCGCTCAATATGCGTGTCGAGGAATACGAGGCTGCAAATGAAGCGCTCCGGCAGGAGATGCAGAACGGTATTTCGGAAGCGGACATCAGCGAGATCGCCCGTACCGAGCTCAGCTATGCAGAACCGGGAGAACGTGTCTTTGTGGACACATCCAGCAGGTAAAAGGGAAACAAATAACGGAGGCAAAACAATTTATATGGATTTGGCAGTGGGAGCGATCGTAGAGGGTAAAGTGACCGGTATCACGAAGTTCGGCGCGTTTGTCGCCCTGCCCGAAGGGAAGTCGGGCATGGTGCATATCTCCGAGGTTGCGGCGAGCTTTGTCAGCGACATCAAGGACTTTCTGCAGGAAGGCCAGCAGGTCAAGGTGAAAATCATTAATATCGACCAGGCGGGCCGCATCAATTTGTCCATCAAAAAGGCACAGCCGCAGGAGTCCCGTCCGGAACGCGCCGGCGGCGCCGCGCCGCGGCAGCCGCGTTTCCAGCAGCGTTCCAGTCAGGCGCCGCGCGGCAGAACGCCGCAGCCGCCCAAGGACCCCGCGACCATGAGCTTTGAGGATAAGCTCAAGGCGTTTATGTCCGACAGCGAGAGCCGGCAGGCCGATGTGCGCCATGCGACCGACCGCAAAAACGGATCGCGCCGCCGCCGATAAACACATAAAACCGAGGGCGACCTCGGTTTTGTTTTTATTCCGCGGGGCAAAAAAACGCGCCCTTTCCTGCGAAAGAGCGCCAAAAGTAGGATTGTGGGGATAAAGATATGAACGGTGCATGGCAGTTCTCTCAACTGCCATAATCAATATAGCACAATTTACAATAAATGTCAATTGCTTTTTTGAGGGAAAGGACGGAAATGGAAGAAATACTTCTGAAAAACTGCACGTTTCTGACGATGGATGAATCGAATCCGCGCTTTTTCGGATGGATTTGGATGAAAAACGGGAAGATTGTGTCGATGGGAACGGACGAGCCGCCCGCCTGCGGTCAGGTGGTTGACGGGCGCGGCGGCGTGGTGACGCCCGGCCTGATCGACATTCATTCCCACCTCGGCCTGTATGAAGACGGGCTGGGCTTTGAGGGCGCGGACGGGAACGAGGATACCGACCCCGTTACACCGCACCTGCGCGCGATCGATGGGGTAAACCCCATGGACCGCGGCTTCCGCGAAGCGGTCGAGGCGGGGGTGACAACGGTTGCGGTCAGCCCGGGCAGCGCCAACCCGATCGGCGGGCAGATCGCGCTGCTCAAGACGGCCGGCCGGCGCATCGACGATATGGTGCTCAAAGCGCCGCTCGCGGTCAAGTTTGCGCTGGGTGAGAACCCCAAGTCGGTCTATCACGACAAGGATGAAGCGCCGGTTACCCGCATGGCGACCGCGGCGCTCATCCGCGAGCAGCTTTACAAGGCAAGGGAATACCTGCTGCGGATGGAGCGCGCGGAAAAAGAGCCGGAGGAGGACAAGCCGGACTACGACATCAAGCTGGAGGCGCTGCTGCCGCTGCTGCGGGGCGAAGCGGAGGCGCACTTTCATGCGCACCGCGCGGACGATATTTTTACCGCGCTGCGGATTGCCGGGGAGTTCGGCCTGAAAGCCGTGATTATCCACGGTACGGAGGCGCATCTGGTCGCCGACCTTTTGGCAGGGGAGCGGGTGCCGGTCGTTTGCGGGCCGTATATGACCGACCGCTCCAAGCCCGAGCTCAGAAACCTGACGGACGAGGCGCCGGCCCTGCTGTGCAGGGCGGGGATTGAGACTGCGATTACCGTGGACCATCCCGAGATCCCCCTCCGCCTGCTGCCCATGGCGCTGCTGCTGGCGGTACGGGCGGGGATGGACCGGCAGGACGCGCTCCGCGCGGTGACAACCGTTCCGGCGCGCATTGCGGGCATGGAGCAGCGGATCGGGATGCTCCGCGTAGGGATGGACGCGGACTGCGTCCTGTGGAGCGGGGACCCGCTGGATTTTACAAGCCAGGTGCAGGCCGTGTTCATCAACGGCGCGCCGGAATACAGGAGGACGGTATGAGAACGATCGATGTTTCGGAAGTCACGGGGCTGGTGCGCCGGCTCTGTATGGAAGCGAATTACTACCTGCCCGCGGATCTGCGGCAGGCCTTTGTCCGCGGGCAGGAAGCGGAACAATCCCCGCTGGGGAAAGAAATTTTCGGGGAAATGCTCGCAAACTGCGATCTGGCAAGACGGAATGATGTGCCGGTCTGCCAGGACACCGGCATGGCGATTGTGTTCGCGGAGGTGGGACAGGAAGTACACCTGACCGGCGGGGCGTTTGAGGACGCGGTCACGGAGGGGGTGCGCCGTGGGTATATCGACGGATATCTGCGGCTTTCCGTGGTCGGCGACCCGCTGCGGCGCGAGAATACCAACGATAATACCCCTTGTGTGCTGTATACCTCGATCGTGGCGGGGGATAAGATCAAGATTACGGTCGCCCCGAAGGGCTTTGGCTCGGAGAATATGAGCGCGATGAAAATGTTTACGCCGGCCGCGACCAGGGAGCAGATCGTGGATTTTATCGCGGACGCATGCATCCGCGCAGGCTCCAACCCCTGCCCGCCGATCGTAATCGGCGTGGGGCTGGGCGGCACCTCGGACAAGGCGGCGTACCTGGCAAAGCGCGCCCTGCTCCGGCCGGTGGACCGGCAGAACGAAGACCCGCTGTACGCGGAAATGGAGCGGGCGGTGCTGGATAAGGTCAATGCGTCCGGCGTGGGTCCTCAGGGGCTTGGCGGAACGGTGACCGCGCTTTCCTGCGCGATCGAGCCGTTCGGCACACATATCGCGGGCCTGCCCTGCGTGGTGAACATCTCCTGCCATGTGACCCGACACGCGGAAGGGGAATTGTGACCGCGTTGGGGAAAATGCTGAACAGTTTGTGAATTTGTGTAAAATCCATTGGACAATTTCACCTAAGACGTGGTATACTAATTATAGCAAATTCCCATAAGTATCTTGGGCAATCCGCCCGATAGGAGATGATGTTATGAAGTTCACCATCGTCGAGAGAAAAATGAAAATCGATGACGACCTGCGCCAGTATGCGCTGCGCAAAGTCGAGAAGCTGGATCGGTACTTCCACCAGGATTCAGATACCACGCTGACTTTCAGCGAGCTGCGCGGCAAACAGACGGTAGAAATTACGGTGCGCCAGACCGGCCTGGTCGTCCGCGCCGAAGAGACGACAACCGATATGTTCGCCTCGGTCGACGGTGCGGTCAGCAGCATTGAGCGGCAGATCCGCAAGCATAAGACCCGCCTGGAAAAGCGCCTGCGCGAAGGTGCGTTCGATAAGATCGCCGAGCAGCAGGCTGCGCTTTCCGAGGAGGATTTCGATATCGTGCGCCGCAAGCGCTTTGAGGTCAAGCCCATGAGCGTGGACGAGGCGATCCTGCAGATGAACCTGCTCGACCATCAGTTCTATTTCTTCCGCAATGCGGATAACGATAATATCCATGCGGTCGTATACAAGCGCGCCGCAGGCGGTTACGGCCTGATCGAGGGCGAGGAATAAGCTGCTTAAAAGGGCAGTTTGAAATGAATTGAGACATTAAAAATAAAAAAGCCGGCGGCGTTCTGCCGTCGGCCTTTTTGTTGGACGGAGTGATAAAATGAGAATTATGGAGCCTGAAAGCCGAGCGCAGGCGCTGATAAGGCAGCTTTTAACGGTATGGGAAAGCGCTGTCAGGCAGACTCATTCGTTTTTATCCGCTGAGGAAATTGAGAAGATCAAACAATATGTTCCGCACGCACTGCGGGCGGTTCCACATTTAGTCGTTTTGGAAAACGGGGATGGTATGCCTGTTGCGTTTATGGGTATAGCGGAACGGAACCTGGAAATGCTGTTCGTTGCACCAGAGCAAAGGGGACAAGGCTGGGGGAAACGTTTGATAGAGTATGGGGTGGAGCGGTATGGTATTGAAACGGTAGGAGTAAATGAGCAGAATCCACAGGCGAGAGGATTTTACGAGCACCTGGGTTTTGTGGTCTATGAGCGGAAAAATCACGACGAGCAGGGTAATCCCTATCCAATTTTATATATGAGGCGCTCCAGCACTGCTGAAAGCGGCTGGAAAACGGGAATAGCGCAGGAATAACAGACAGGGGGTGTGCGCAATGAACCTTTGTGACATTGATACCATACGGGCGGTTTTAGGACGGCATGGCTTCCGCTTTTCCAAGTCGCTGGGACAAAACTTCCTGACGGATGAAACCGTGCCGCGCTGGATCGCGGAAATGAGCGGTGCGGGGGAAGCGGGGAACGCGGTCGAAATCGGCCCGGGCATGGGCTGTCTGACCGCCGAGCTGTGCCGCAGGGCGGACAGGGTGGTCGCGGTCGAGCTTGACCGCGCGCTGCTGCCCGTGCTGGGGGAGACGCTGGCGGGATATGATAATTTCGAGGTCGTACAGGGCGATGTGCTTGAGATTGACCTGGCCGCGCTGTGTCGGGAGAAATTCGGCGGAACTCCGGCGGTGGCCTGCGCCAATCTGCCGTATTACATCACTACGCCGGCCATCACAGCCCTGCTGGAAAGCGGAGCCTTCCAAAAGATTACCGTCATGGTGCAGAAAGAGGTGGCGCAGCGCATCTGCGCCGCGCCGGGTACGGCGGCGTATTCTGCGTTTTCCATTTATGTGCAGTACCATGCGGAGGCCGCGCTGCTGTTTGACGTGCCGGCGGACTGTTTCGTGCCGAAGCCCAAGGTGGATTCCGCGGTGATACAACTAACGCCGCGCACCCAGCCGCCGGTCGCGGTGCGCAATGAAAAGCTGTATTTCGCGCTTGTGCGGGCGGCGTTCAACATGCGCCGGAAAACGCTGGTCAACGCGCTGGGGCCGGTGCTCGGCAGCGCAATGGGCAAGGAGGAGATCACAGAGCTGATCCAATCGGTAGGGCTGGATGCGCGCGTGCGCGGCGAACGGCTCAGCCTTGCGGAGTACGCCGCGCTGTCCAACGCCGCGGAGGGACGCCTGAAAGGGAGATAATATGGCATCCAGCCTGGAATTTGTAAATTATGTATGCGACCAGCTTTCCGGCGCGGGGACGATCACCTGGAAGCGTATGTTCGGTGAATTCGGCCTGTGGTGCGACGGGAAGTTTTTCGCCACGGTCGAGGATGACATGCTGTGCCTGAAGATCACGGACGCGGGGCGAGCCTTGCTGCCCGAAGCGCGTATCGTGGAGCCGCACGAGGGCGCGCGCTTCCTCTATGTCGAGGAGCTGGACGACCGCACGCGCATGGCCGAGCTGGTGCGGCGGACCTGTGCGGCGCTGCCGGAGCCAAAGCCGCGCAGGAAAAAGGGTATCTGACCTATGTGTCAGATACCCAGGATAAGCAGGGCGCCGATCAGGAGAAGCTGTTCCCAATCGATCTCCTCTCCGTCTTTCAAAAGGAACCAGACGATGACGAGCACGATGATGGTGTCCATGTCGAGCTTGATGTTTTGCAGGCGGCCGGACAGGCCGCGCGACAGGTCGGTAAACACGGACGCCGTCTGCGGACTGGCTCCGCCGCGGCTCCGGTCCGCGGGAGCCTGACCGGACGGCGGCTCTTTATGTAGCGGTGGGGCGTCGTCGGCTTCCGCAGCGGCGAGATAGCGGTTATACAAGCGGCTTCGCTTCCTTTCTGGTCAGAGTGATTGGGTGCCGTCGCCGGAGGAGTCGCCGCCGGACTGGCCCAGCTGGCCCAGCACGGTGCGCGCGATGCGCGCCATACTGACCAGCCGCATCGCATGGTCGAACTGTCCGGCAACCTCGTCCGTGACAAAGGGCTTTACCGCGTTGAGCAGGACGCGCTTTTCCGGTTTGACCGCACTCTGCCCGCTTTGGAGGATGGTGCTGATGACCGGCAGCGCGCGCTCCATCAGCTCTGCAGAGGGGTCGTAATCCTTGCTGGCCGGAGCGCCGGCCGGCTGCTGGGGGCTTCCCAGCATATCGGAAACGGTTTTCATCGCGTTCTGCAGCGCATCCGGATCGTTCAGCAGGGAGGACAGCATATCGTTGTCCATGCGGGTACCTCCTTATTTCTGGAACAGCTTTTTGAGCTGCGCCGCGAGCGTAGTACCCTCATGCGACTGCATGAGCTTTTGCGCGAGCATCGCCGCCTCCCGCATATCGCCGCGCTGCGCGGCCTGCGCGGCGCGCTCCAGATCGGCCGCGTGCTGGGCGGAAATGATCTGCGCGGCCTTCTTTCCGTCCGGCGTGTTCAGCGCCGCGCGGAGCTGGTCGACCGCCTGGGGGTTGCCGGCTTGTTCTGCAAGGCGGCGTAAAATTTCATTTTGATCGGGCATAGTTCCCATCCCTTTCCTGGTTTCGTTATTGCCAGTATATGCGGCAAATGGAAAAATGTGATGCAGTGGGTTTACAAGTGGGCCGCGCCGGTGTAAAATACTGCTATATGTGTCGCGGCGAAAGGGGCGAAAACACGTTGAATATATTGGTTTTTGCCGATTCACATGGACGGAATATCGCTATGGCCGCAGCGGTCGAGCGGGAGAAGCCGGACGCGGTCATCCATCTGGGCGACTATGCGGACGACGCGCGGGAGCTGGAGCGGCTTTTCCCGATGCTGCCGGTCTATTGGGTGCGCGGCAATAACGATTATGAGCCGGACGTTGCGCAGTATGCGGTAATCACGCCGGACAACCTGCCGATCTATATCACGCACGGGCATAAGGAGCGGGTTTCCATGCTGGCCTGCGGTATCCTGCCGCAGCGGGCGCGGGAAGAGGGCTGTTCGGTGGCGCTGTACGGTCACACCCACCGCATGCTGCTCGAACGGATAGACGGCGTGCTGGTCTGCAACCCGGGCAGCATCAGCCTGCCGCGCGGCGGTCCGGCAAGCTATGCGCGCCTGACGATTGAAAATGCACAGCTTCGCGCGGTCACGCTGCTTGATGAGGACGGCGGGCTGATCCGACGCGATAAATTCAGACAGTAAGGGGAAACGGTATGCTTTTGGCCATTGACGTAGGCAACACCAATATGGTGTTTGGATTATATGACGGGGACAGGCTGCGGGGTTCGTTCCGCATCTCCACCAACGCGGAGCGGACATCGGACGAGCTTGGTATGCAGATCTCCCAATATTACCATTTTCACGGGCTGGACCGCACCCAGACCGATGCGGTCATCATCGCCTCGGTCGTGCCGCCGGTGATGTATACGCTGATCAATGCCATCCGCAAATATCTGCATGTGCAGCCGGTCATCGCCGGGCGGGATGTGGATATCGGGATTGAAAACCGCTACACCAATCCGCGCGAGGTGGGCGCGGACCGCCTGGTCAACGCGGTATCCGCGGTCAGGAAGTACGGGAAGCCGCTGATTATCGTGGATATCGGCACCGCGACCACCTTTGACGCGATCGACGGGAACGGCGCGTATCAGGGCGGCGCGATTTTTCCCGGCATCAAGGTGGCGATGGAGGCGCTGTTCCTCAAGGCGTCCAAGCTGCCGCGCGTGGATATCGAGCGGCCGGAAAAGGCGATCGGGAAAACCACGGTGCAGTCCATGCAGTCGGGCGCGGTGCGCGGATATGTGGGCGCGCTGGCCGGCATCATTACGGATATCCAGGAGGAGCTGGGCGGCAATGCGCGCGTGGTTGCGACCGGCGGCATGGGCCGTATGATGGCGGAATACTGCGGCCTGATCGACGAGGTGGACCCCAACCTGACGCTGGAGGGGCTGCGCCTGATTTACGAAAACAACAAAGACTGCTTTGCAGGCCGCCAGCTTGACAGCGAGACGTGCCTGCTGGAAGCGGTGGAGGAAGGCGCCTGGAGCGCGGATAAATGAGTGCGGCGGCGCCTGACGCTGCGGCCGGCGCTGCCTGCGGCAAGATAATAGCAATAATAAAGAGAAGCTGCTCCCTGCGGAGCAGCTTCTTTCTTATTTTGTGACCGGATAAGAGGGACAGACCGCGCCGAGCGGGCAGCCGGAGCATTTGGGGCTGCGCGCGGTGCAGTGCTCGCGCCCGAACAAAACGAGCCGGTGACAAAAGTCCGAGGACTCCGCGGGGGCGATCAGCTTGCGCAGCGCGTTCTCCACCTTAACGGGGTCCTTTTCGTTTTTGACAAAGCCGAGCCGGTTGGACAAACGGATACAATGCGTATCAGTCACGATGGCGGGCTTACCGAAAATATCGCCGAGGATCAGGTTGGCGGTTTTGCGCCCCACGCCGGGAAGACGCAGCAAATCTTCCATGTTATCCGGCACCTTGCCGTCAAATTCGCTCAGCAGCATGATGGCGCAGGCCTTCAGGTCGCGCGCCTTGGTGCGGAACAGGCCGCAGGTCTTGATCGCCTCCGCGATCTCCTCCTCCGGCGCTTCAGCGAAGCTCTGCAGGGTGGGGAACTGCCGGAACAGCGTTTCGGTCACGATATTGACGCGGGCGTCCGTGCATTGGGCGGACAAGCGTGTGGCGAACAGCAGCTCGTAATCATGGGTATAGTGCAGCGCGCAGACAGCGTCCGGATAAACCTCCTTGAGCAGCTCGGTCACTGCGGCGGCGCGTTCTTTTTTTGTCATGTCCTTCTCTCCTGACGACGTAAGTATTAATATCATAGCATATTTGTACGAAAAAGCAAGAGTTTCGTCGGCATTTTACATTTTTAACATAAAAAAGTGCTGAAACAGGGCAAAATCTATCTGTTTGCCAGTAGCCGTGAGATGAAAAATGTGGTTTAATGGAGATACAGAATTTATAGCACGTTGATGGAGGTTGAAATATGGTTCGCGAGGCAATGGAATTTGTGAAGGCGTACGATCCTGAGCTGGGCAAGATGATGCAGGCGGAATACGACCGTCAGGCACGCAATATCGAGCTGATCGCTTCGGAGAATATCGTCAGTGAGGCTGTTATGGCCGCGATGGGTTCGGTGCTGACCAACAAATATGCAGAGGGCTACCCGGGCAAGCGGTATTACGGTGGCTGCGAATGTGTGGACGAGGTTGAAAACCTTGCGATCAAACGTGTTTGTGAAATTTTCGGCGCGAAGTACGCCAACGTGCAGCCCCATTCGGGCGCGCAGGCGAATATGGCGGTTTATCAGGCGCTGTGCCAGCCGGGCGACACCGTGCTGGGCATGAGCCTGGACAACGGCGGCCACCTGACCCATGGCTCGCCGGTCAACCAGTCCGGCCTGCTGTACCACATCGTGCCGTATGGCGTGGATGAGAACGGTTATATCGATTACGACGCGCTGCGCGACCTGGCCAAAAAGGAAAAGCCCAAGATGATTATTGCGGGCGCCTCGGCTTATCCGCGCGCGATCGACTTTGCCAAGTTTGCGGAGATCGCGCATGAAGTAGGCGCATACCTCTTTGTCGATATGGCGCACATCGCGGGCCTGGTGGCGGCCGGCCTGCATATGAACCCGCTGCCGTACGCGGACGTGGTCACCACCACGACCCATAAGACGCTGCGCGGGCCGCGCGGCGGCGTCATCCTCTCCAACAATGAGGAGCTGGGCAAGAAATTCAACAAGGCGATTTTCCCGGGTACGCAGGGCGGCCCGCTGGAGCATGTGATCGCGGCTAAGGCGGTTTGCTTCGGCGAAGCGCTCAAGCCGGAATTCAAGGCGTACCAGAAGCGCGTTGTTACCAACGCCAGGGTGCTGGCGGACGCGCTGATGAAGCAGGGCTTTGACCTGGTTTCCGGCGGTACGGACAATCACCTCATGCTGATCGACCTGCGCAAGACCGGCGTGACCGGCAAGGAGCTGCAGCACCGTCTGGACGAGGTATATATCACCGCGAACAAGAACGCCATTCCGAACGATCCGGAAAGCCCGTTCGTTACCTCCGGCCAGCGCGTGGGTACGCCGGCGGTCACCTCCCGCGGCTTTGGCGAGCCAGAAATGCTCCACATCGCGGAGTTCATCTGGCAGACTGCCACTGATTTTGAAAATAAGGCGAATGAGATCCGCCGCAACGTATGCGATATCTGCGCCAATTTCCCGATTTATTGATTGCAAAAGCCGTTCCCGCTTTTCAGGGAACGGCTTTTCTGCGGCTGCACGGCGGGAATGGTGGGCAAAAATGTTGTATGGAATCGGTCGAATAGACAAATTATTTGTAGAATATAAACAAAAACCTTGCCAAGCGCTGAGATTATTGGTATACTATTGGAAAAGGGTTACAATGAACCGGAAAGGGAAATGAATCATGGCAATGGAACTCAAGCTGACAGGACTGAAAGGCTTCGTGGGAGAGGAAGAGCTTTCGCAGATGACCCCGCTGGTGCAGGCGGCGCAGGACGTGCTGCATGCCGGCTCGGGCGCCGGGAATGATTTCCTGGGCTGGGTCGATCTGCCCGAGGTCTATGATAAAGAGGAATTCGCGCGCATCAAGCAGGCCGCGAAAAAGATCCAGCAGACCTGCGAGGTGCTGGTCGTGATCGGTATCGGCGGCTCTTACCTGGGCGCGCGCGCGGCGATCGAATTTGTCAACGGGCAGATGTACAACGGTGTGCGTCCGGAGGGGATACCGGAGGTATACTTTGTCGGCAATAACATTTCCTCCTCCTACCTGAACGATATTGTCAAAATCATCGGGGACCGCGATTTCGGGATCAACGTGATCTCCAAATCCGGCACGACGACCGAGCCTGCGATCGCGTTCCGCATTTTCAAAAAGCTGATCGAGGAGAAGTACGGCAGGGAAGGCGCGAAGGAGCGCATCTTTGCCACAACGGACAAGGCGCGCGGCGCGCTGAAAAAGCTGGCGGACGACGAAGGGTATGAAACCTTTGTCGTGCCGGACGATGTCGGCGGCCGTTTCTCTGTGCTGACGGCGGTCGGCCTGCTGCCAATGGCCGCCGCGGGCGTGGATATCGACGCGGCGATGGCCGGCGCGGCCGAGGCACGCCGGAATTTTGCGGATGGCACGGAGCATGCCTGCGCGCAATACGCGGCGCTGCGCAGCATCCTGCACCAGAAGGGCAAAAGCATGGAAATTCTGGTCAACTACGAGCCTGCGCTTGTCATGCTTGGCGAATGGTTCAAGCAGCTGTTTGATGAGTCCGAAGGCAAGGACCACAAGGGCCTGTTCGCAACGTCGGCCAACTTCTCGACCGACCTGCACTCGATCGGCCAGTTCATTCAGGACGGCGCGCGCATGATGTTTGAAACGGTCGTCTGGGTGCGCGAGCCGCGCTCGGAAAGCTATATTGAGGAAACGGCGGAGGATATCGACGGGCTGAATTACCTGGCGGGCAAGAGCGTGCAGTTCGTCAACTCCAAGGCCTATCAGGGTACGCTGATGGCGCATATGGATGGCGGCACGCCGAATATCATCGTTGAGATCGATCGGGCGGACGCATGGCATTTCGGTTATCTGGTCTATTTCTTTGAAAAGGCGTGCGGTATTTCCGGTTACCTGCTTGGCGTCAACCCGTTCAACCAGCCGGGCGTCGAGGCGTATAAGAAAAATATGTTCGCCCTGCTTGGCAAGCCGGGCTTTGAGGAGCGCCGCAAGGAGCTGGAAGCGAGACTGTAACAAACGACAGGAAGGGGTGCCGCGGAGACGGCATCCCTTTTTTGTGTGCAGCGCATAACAGGGAGGGTATGCAAATATGAAAAAGATTTATCTTGCCGGTTTTGACGTTTTTGCGCCGGATGCCAGACAGCGCGGCGCAAAAATGAAAATGATGTGCGCGGAAAAGGGCTTCGCAGGGCTGTACCCGTTTGACAACGAGGCGGATAACGCGCAGGATATCTTTGCCGGCAACTGTGGGCTGATCGACCAGGCCGACATTGTGATCGCGAACCTGAACCCGTTCCGCGGCGCCGAGCCGGACAGCGGTACCTGCTTTGAGGTCGGCTACGCCCATGCAAAGGGAAAGCAGATTTACGGATATGTGTCCGATGGGCGCGCAATGCGGGAGAAAATCGGGGAAAAAGACGTGGAGGGCTTTGCGGTGGAAAATTTTGGGCTGCCGCTCAATCTGATGCTGTGCGGCGCGGCCAGGATCGTTGCCGGAGATTTTGCCGCGGCGCTGGCGGTTTGTGCGTCGGAGCAGGCATAACGGCGTCGGGATATGACATAATAAGTCCGGTGATGAGAGATGAAGCAGCAAACAGCCGGACTGTTCCTTTTAGGAGCAAGCGGGTATTCCGCGCTCGAAATTCTGTGGCGCGGCTATACGCACTGGACGATGGCGCTCACCGGCGGCGCGGTACTGATAGGGCTGAACCGGCTGCGTCCACGGGTGCGGGCGGAAAAGCCGCTGGCAAGATGCCTGTGCGGCGCGGCGTGCATCACGGCGGCGGAATACGTCGTCGGCTGCACGGTCAACCGGAAGTACCGGATGGGCGTATGGGATTATTCGCGCGAACGCGGCAATATCCAGGGGCAGGTATGCCCTAAATACGCGGCGCTCTGGATGCTTTTGGCGGCTCCGTTCATGCTGCCCAAATAAGTGCTTGCAAAGTATGTCCGGATGCCGTATAATGGCGTTGGCAATATGCCGGGAAAGAGGGGCCGATATGCTGATTGCAGTTAATGCAGGGAACAGCCATGTTTTGCTTGGCGGTTATGAGGAAGACGAGCAGGTCTTTGCCGCTTCCATCGCGACCGAGCCCAAGTGGACACGGGATGATTACGCCTGCAAGCTGCAGCAGGTTTTCGGGCTGTATAGCGTACCGGCCGGCCGCATCCGCGGCGCCGTGGTCAGCTCGGTCGTGCCGAGCATGGTCACGGTGCTTGAGGACGCGCTGCGCCTGCTTGGCGTGACCGATGTGATCGAGGTCTCGAGCGGCGTCAAAACAGGGCTCAATATCCGGTCGGAGCAGCCGCGCCAGGTTGGCTCGGACCGTGTGGCGGGCGCGGTTGCGGCGCGTGCAAAGGGGAAGCTGCCGTGCGTGGTGATCTGCCTCGGCACGGCGACAACGTTTACCGTGCTGGATCAATCCGGCGCCCTGGTCGGTTCGGCCATTACAGCGGGCGTGCGCCTGAGCCTGTCCGCCCTGCGGGAGCAGGCGGCGCAGCTGCCCGCGGTCGCGATCGAGGCAAGGGACGAGGGAATCCTTGCGCGCAACACGGTTGACGCTATGCGCGTGGGCGCGGTATACGGCGCGGCAGCTATGGTGGACGGCATGGTCGGACGCTTTGCCGAAACGCTGGGGCAAACGCCCCATGTGGTCGTGACGGGCGATATTGCGCCGCTGGTCACGCGGTATATGCGCGTGCCGTTCGAATACGACCAAAGCCTTGTGCTGGATGGCCTGCATCTGATCTGGAAGCGGAACCGGCCCTGACCCGCAGAAGCCAAAATAAGCCCTGTACCCGACGATAAGGGCGGGACGGGAGCAGGAGGAAAATTACATATGAAAAAGAACAAAACAACCAATGTGCGCGTTTTGGCACAGCTTGGCCTGCTGGCGGCGATCGAGATCGTCATGAAGCTGATCGGGTTGGGCAGCGTTCCCGTCGGGCCGCTGTACATGTCGTTCCTGACCGTGCCGATCGCGGTTGGGGCAATGACGATGGGGCCTGCGGCGGGCGCGGTCCTCGGCGGCGTATTCGGGCTGGTGAGCTTTAAGGACGCGCTGACCGGAGGCTCCGCGATGACAAGCGCGCTTTTCCAGGTCAGTCCGGTCAATACGTTCATCCTGTGCGTCGTCATGCGCATCCTGATGGGCTGGTGCGTCGGCCTGCTGTTCAGCCTGCTGCGGCGCGTGGACAAAAAGGGCGGCTGGAGCTATTTCGCGGGCGCGCTGTCTGCACCGCTGCTCAATACGCTGTTCTTTATGGGGTATATCGTGCTGGTGTTCTATAACTGCGAATATATCCAGAATATCGTGGCGACGAATGGGGCGGCGAACCCGCTGATGTTCGTGGTGCTGCTGGTCGGCATGCAGGGCTTGATCGAAGCGGTCGTCTGCTGCGCCGCGGGCGGCGTGATTACCCGCGCGGTCGCTTCGTTCCTCGGCCAGCGCGCGCCGGCGCCGGCAAGGAAGGCAACGCCGTTTGAGGAACTTCCCTCCGAAAAAACGTAACCGGTTCGGCACCCTGCGCGGGCAGGGCGGGCCTTGGCCGATCGGGCTGCAATTAAATAAATGCTGCCAAAAGAGACGGATTTCTCCAAACTGCTTGGAGAAACCGCCTCTTTTTCGTTTTAGAAAACCTTTCCACGGCCAAAGACTTATCGCTTATCCAGAAATCACAAGGGAATAGCAAAGGTTCACAGGCTATTTTTGCGGCGCGGGTGGCATAGTAAATCGCGGAGGTGAAAAAAGTGCAGCAAAGCAAAGCGAAAAAAATCGCAATATCCTTGCTTTTGACCCTGACGATGCTGGTTACTGCACAAGCGGCGGATATCACATCGGTGATCCCCATCGGCCACACCGTAGGCATCCAGATGAGCGCGGACGGCGTTCTGGTGGTGCGGCTGAACGATGTGCAGACAGCGGATGGAGCAGTCTGTCCCGCC
The DNA here is from genome assembly GCF_054658635.1 of Agathobaculum sp. TL06. Classification (NCBI taxonomy): domain Bacteria; kingdom Bacillati; phylum Bacillota; class Clostridia; order Eubacteriales; family Butyricicoccaceae; genus Agathobaculum; species Agathobaculum sp. TL06. Next base: position 13,170 of record NZ_BAAGGY010000010.1, on the reverse strand, counting down.
CGTGACGCGGGCGTGGCGGAGGGCGACATGATCGTCAAAGTAAACGGTGCCGAGGTGGCGTCCAATGACGAAATGCAGAAGCAGATCGCCTTGTCGGCGGGGCAGCCGGTCGAGCTGGAAATTTTGCGCAATGGTGAAACGCAAACGGTAACAGCGACTCCGCGCGCGGATACAGATGGCGTATACCGGATTGGCGTACTGGCGCGCGACAGCATGGCCGGCATCGGTACGCTGACCTACGTCGATCCGGAAACCGGCGCCTATGGCTCGCTCGGACACGGTATCTGCGACGGGGAAACCGGTGTGCTGATGCCCTTGAAAGAGGGCAGCGTCCTGTATTCTGTGGTAGGCTCGGTGCAGCGCGGCGAGGTTGGCGAACCGGGTGCGCTGCAGGGTGAATTTCAATCGGATGTGCCGCTCGGCACGGTAAATGAGAATACGGAAAGCGGCATTTTTGGTACGCTGACCGACAGCTCGCTGTATTCCTCTCTGGAATCCGTACCGGTGGCCGCGGCGGACGAAATAAAGGTGGGCGAGGCGGAAATCCTGGCCAATGTCGAGGGCGACAAGGTACAATCGTATTCTGTTCAGGTTGTCAAAATTTATCCGCAGGACGATGAATATGGGCGCGGGATGATGCTGCGCGTGACCGATCAGGCGCTGCTGGAAAAGACCGGCGGCATCGTACAGGGCATGAGCGGCTCGCCTGTTCTACAGAATGGGAAGATCATCGGCGCGGTGACGCATGTGATGGTAAACGACCCTACCTGCGGTTATGCGATCGGCATTGAGAGGATGCTGGAGGAAATGACGAATTAACGAAGTATTTGTTCATGTTTCGCGCGATTTGTCGCATTTTGTCGAAAAATGACGAGAAAAAAATCCAGCTTTTCCGACAATAGCCTTGAAAATTATGGAATTATATGGTAAATTAATGACAGCTAAGACAGAGAACAAATAAATTGCTGGAAGGCTGGTATTGACAACATGGAACAAAAAATTCGAGTATTGCTCGCAGACGACGACAGCGAATTCTGCGCACGGATGGCGGCGGCAATCGAAAAATCAAATGATATGGAGCTTGCCGGTATCGCGGAGGACGGCGCGAAAGCGGTTGCGGCAGTAGGAGAGCTCAAACCTGACCTGCTCATCATCGATCTGGTGCTGCCGGTGATGGATGGGATCATGGTGCTGACCAAGCTGCACGAACGCAGGCAGGAGCAGCCCGCGACCGTTGTCCTTTCAGCTTTCGCCAGCCCGCAGGCGGGCGCGGAGTGTACCGCGCTGGGCGTGGATATGTTCCTGCGCAAGCCTATGGAAGCGGAAATGGTTTGCGAAAGGATTCGCATGTGGAAAACCGGAAAGCAGGAGGCCGAAAAAACGGGGGAAGCCATGGCGCTGGAAGTACGCGTGACTGAGGTCATCCATCAGGTCGGCGTACCGGCGCATATCAAGGGCTACCAATATCTGCGCGAGGCGATCATGATGGCGGTCGAGGACATGGAGGCGGTCAGCGCGATCACCAAGGTGCTGTATCCGTCGATCGCTAAAAAGTTCAAGACCACTTCTTCGCGCGTTGAGCGCGCGATCCGCCATGCGATCGAAGTCGCGTGGGACCGCGGCGATATCGAGACGCTGCAGAGCTATTTCGGCTATACGGTGTCGGGCGTCAAGGGCAAGCCGACAAACTCGGAATTCATCTCGATGATAGCCGACCGTCTGCGGCTGCAGATGCGGTTTGGCGCATAAGGAATATGGGCGCGGGACGGGGCGGAAGCCCCGTCCCTTATTTTGTCTGGAAATACGGCTGGTAATAGGATATAATATATGATAAGAAAAATTTGTTGAATGATGGGGAATACGCGCATGAAAATCATGGTGATCGATGGAAACAGTATACTCAACCGCGCTTTTTATGGTATCCGCCAGCTCTCCAACCATGAAGGGCTGCCGACCAACGCGGTGTACGGGTTCTTGGCCACGTTGTTCAAGCTCAGGGAGGATGAAAAGCCCGACCGTACGGTTGTGTGCTTTGACGTGCGGGAGAAAACCTTCCGCCATTTGAAATTTGATTCCTACAAGGCAACCCGCAAGGGGATGCCGGACGAACTGGCGGCGCAGCTACCGGTGATGAAAGAAACGCTCGATGCGATGGGTGTGGTACGCTGCGAGCTGGCAGGGTATGAGGCGGACGACCTGATCGGCACGATCAGCCGGAAAGCGGATGAAAACGGCGACGCCTGCGTGGTCGTGACGGGCGACCGCGACAGCCTGCAGCTCATCGGCGGCGGGACGACTGTGCTTCTGGTTTCCACCAAAATGGGGCAGACGACCTATGAAACCTATGATACGGATAAGTTCCGTGAAAAATACGGCTTCGATCCGATTCGCCTGATCGATCTGAAAGCGCTCATGGGGGATGCGTCGGATAATATTCCGGGCGTGCCGGGCATCGGGGAAAAGACGGCGATGCAGCTGCTGCATGATTTCGGCTCGCTGGAAGGCGTGTACGCGAACCTGGAGGATGAAAAAATCAAAAAAGGTGCGCGCGCAAAGCTGGAAGCGGGCGCGCAGTCCGCGAAAGACAGCTATTGGCTCGCGACCATTGACCGCAACGCGCCGCTTGCGCTGGATGTTGCAAACCTGCCGGAGGAACATCGGGACGATGCGGCGCTTTATGAGCTGCTGACCCGCCTGGAATTTAAAAACTTTATCAAAAAGCTTGGGCTGAGCGGCGAGCATGCCGCGCCCAGGCTGCCGGAGCTTCGGACGCAGCGCATCCAAAATGCCGCCGAAGCGTTTGGGCTGCTCGACGCGCTGACCGAAGCGGGCCGCGTGTTTGCAGTGATTCCGGAAACGCTGGGCGCGCTGTGCCTGCTGGAAGCGGATACGGCGGCGATGCTGTTTGCGGATGACTTTGCGGATGCGGATTGGGATGCGCTGCTGCGCCGTCTGTTCGGCGGCGCGATCGAGCTGGTGCTGCATGATGCGAAGCCCGTGGCGGCGGCGCTGCTTGCGCGCGGCATCCAGCCGGAGGGGATTGCGTTCGACACCTGCCTCGCCGCGTATCTGCTGGACCCGACGCAGTCCGGATATGACCTGCCGCGCGTGGCGCTGGCATATTGCAGCACCGAACTGCCCGAGCTTGACTTGGACGATCCGGCCGCCGTATCGCCGCTCGGCGGGCAGGAACAGACGGAACAGGCATGCGCGCGCCATGTAGGAGCGGTGCGCGCGATCTATCAGGAAGCCGCATCCAGGGTGGAAGAACTGGGCATGCGCAAGCTGTACTACGAGATCGAACTGCCGCTGATGCGCATTCTGGCTGAAATGGAAACCGCGGGCTGTGCGGTCGCGCCGGACGAGCTGCGCGCGTTTGGGGAGCGGCTGGACGTCCGCATCCATGAGCTGGTCGCGCAGATCTACCGCGACGCGGATGGAGAATTCAATATCAACAGCCCCAAGCAGCTCGGCGAGGTGCTGTTTGAAAAGCTGCATCTGCCCGCGCCGAAAAAGACCAAGACCGGCTATTCGACCAACGTGGACGTGCTGGAGCGCATCGCGGAAGATCATCCGATCGTTCCCAGGATACTGGAATACCGGCAGCTTACCAAGCTGAAGAGCACCTATGTGGATGGGCTGCTCAAGGTGGTCAGCCAAAAGGACGGGCGTATTCATACGCATTTTCAGCAGACTGTGACCGCGACAGGCCGGCTGTCCTCGACCGACCCGAACCTGCAGAACATTCCGGTGCGCACCGAACTGGGGCGTGAGCTGCGGCGCATGTTCGTCGCGCCCGACGCGGAGCATGTGCTGATCGACGCGGATTACTCGCAGATCGAACTGCGGGTGCTTGCGCATATCTCGCAGGACGCGCACATGATCGAGGCGTTCCGGTCCGGACAGGATATCCACGCCGCGACCGCGGCCAAGGTATACCATGTGCCGCTGGACGAGGTCACGCCGCAGATGCGCTCCTCCTGCAAGGCGGTCAATTTCGGCATTGTGTACGGGATATCGGATTTTTCGCTTGCACAGGATATCGGCGTGACCCGTAAGGAAGCGGGCGAGTTCATCCGCACCTATCTGGCGACCTATCCGGGCGTTGCAAAATATATGGAGGATATCAAGGAAAGCGCGCGGGAAAAGGGCTATGTGTCCACGCTGTTCGGCCGCCGCCGCGCGCTGCCCGAACTGAAAAGCAAAAATTTCAATATCCGTTCGTTCGGGGAGCGTGTGGCGATGAATACGCCCATCCAGGGGACCGCGGCGGACATCATCAAGATCGCCATGGTGCGGGTACGCGACCGTCTGCTGCGCGAGGGCCTGGAGAGCCGGCTTATCCTGCAGGTCCACGACGAATTGATCTTGGAGGCGCCAAAAACCGAACAGGAGACCGCGATGCGCCTGCTCAAGGAGGAAATGGAAGCTGCGTTCGCTATGGACGCGCCTCTGGTGGCGGAGGCCAAGGCGGGACATAGCTGGTACGACACAAAGTGATTCTGCCCGAACCGACCGGTTTGAGGGGAGAGGGCGCACCGCGCGCGGCGCGGGCCGTTTTTGACAGGGGGAATTCCAAAATGGACGACATCATTTTCATCTGCACGGGCAACACCTGCCGTTCGCCGATGGCCGAGGGGCTGTTCCGCGCGCGCGGCGGGGAGGAGAAGACCGGTCTGACGGTGGCGTCCGCCGGACTGTTCACCCAGGACGGCCTGCCTGCGTCGCCAAACGCGGTCACGGCGGCGGCTGAACTGGGCGCGGACATCGCAGCGCACCGCTCGCGCATGCTCACGCCCGAACTGGTGCAGGAGGCGCGTTATCTGGTCTGCATGACAGGCGCCCATTACGACCGCTTGTGCGAGTTGTTTCCCGCCTGTGCGGACAAGATATTCACCCTGCTGCCGGAGGACGTTTCCGATCCGTTTGGCGGCGATCTGGATACCTACCGCCGCGCGGCGGCCGAGATCGACCGGGGGGTAAGCGGCATCATCGGGAGGCTTGCGGAATGACGGTCGTACCCATGCAGGAGCGTCACCTGGCCGCGCTCGCGGAGATCGAAAAGGTGTGCTTCCACGCGCCGTGGAGCGCGGATATGCTGCGAGAAGAGCTGGGAAAAGGCCTGTTCCTGGTTGCGGAGCGGGACGGCGCGGCGGTCGGCTATGTGGGCTGCCAGACCGTGCTGGACGAGGGGTACATCACCAATGTTGCGGTATCGCCGGGCTGCCGCCGGCAGGGCATCGGCCGCGCGCTGATCGGGGCGCTCGTCTCATGCGCGAAAGTGCAGGGGCTGGCCTTCGTTACGCTGGAGGCGCGCGCGTCCAATATGCCCGCGATTGCCCTGTATGAGAACGCGGGCTTCCAAAAGGTGGGCGTGCGAAAGAATTTTTACACTGCGCCCGCTGAGGACGCGCTACTGATGACATTTTTTCTGAAAGGATGAGGCTGGATGGAGCTCCGGTTTGTCGATGCGGAAAACACCGATCTGCTGGAACTGGCGGGCAGGCTGGACGAATATTATTTTTCGATCGTGGGCGAGGTGCATCGCCGCTATGCGAAATATAACGACCCGCATCTGTTCGGCTGCCGGCTGGTCGCTTATGAGGATGGGCGCGCGGCAGGCTGCGGCTGCTGGAAGCGGACGGACGCGCATACCGTGGAACTGAAACGCATTTATGTGCGGCCGGAATACCGCCGGCGGGGGATTGCGGGCGCGGTCATCCGCGCGCTGGAGGGCAACGCGGCGGAGCAGGGCTATACGCGCGCTGTTTTGGAAACCGCGCGGACTACCGGGGATTCGGCGGCGCTTTACCGGAAGCTGGGATACCGTACAATGCCCTATTATGGGAGTCCGGCCGGCGCGGAAAACTGCCTTTGCTTTGAAAAGGCGCTGGGGGCGGCGGATAAAAAACGGGCGGCGCTTCGCTTTGTCGATGTGACCAATCCGGATCTGGCAGCGCTGGTTGCGGAGCTGGATGGATATTTCCATGCGGGCTGGGGCTCGGTGGCGGAAAAGTACAAGGCGTATCACGCGTTGGATGGGATGGCCTGCGCGGTGGTGGCTTACATAGGGGAACGGCCGGCAGGCTGCGGCTGCTGGCGCGCGTATGATCCGGTAACGGCGGAGATCAAGCGGATGTATGTCCGGCCGGAATACCGAAGAAGCGGGACGGCGGGCGAAATCGTGGCCGCGCTCGAACGGCACGCCGCCGCGAGCGGGTGCCACCGCGCGGTGCTGGAAACCGGCGCGGACATGCCGGACGCGATCGTGTTTTATCAGAAGCAGGGGTACCGGCTGGTGCCGAATTTCGGCGATTTCGCGGGGGACGAGATCTGCGTATGCATGGAAAAAGAGATATCGGATGGCACGATGCGGTAACCGGAAAGGGGAGAAAGAGATGATGCTTTTGGCGGCCCTTTTGGCCGGCGCCGTGCTGTGTGCCTGTTCTTTCTGCCATGCGCATGCCGGCCGGCCTGTAGCAGAGCGGCGAGGGATAAGAAATGTTTGCTTTGGATAAAGGAGACAGGAAAATGATTACGCCGATGAACCGCGAGCAGATTTTATGCACCAATACGCAGGAGGACTTTTTCGAGGCGCAGCAGGCGCTCAGCCGTGAACAGATCGCGTTTCGCACAGAGGTGCGGGACAATGCGCAGCGCATGCTGCAGCGGCAGGACGTGCTGGGGCTCCGCGCGCAGTATCCGCGGGAGTACCGGATCTATGTACACAGGCAGGACGCGGAACTGGCGCGTCATATTTTACAATACGGAAACAACGGGTGAAACAATGAGGATTTTGGCAATCGAGTCCTCCTGCGACGAAACGGCGGCCGCCGTGGTCGAGGATGGACGGAACATACTTTCCAGCGTGGTGGACACGCAGATCGAAACGCACGCGCTGTATGGGGGCGTGGTGCCGGAAATCGCGTCGCGGCGGCACATGGAGGCGGTTGTGCGCGTGACGGAAAAGGCGCTGGCCGATGCGGGCATGGACAAGCGCGCGGTGGACGCGGTGGCGGCGACCTGTGCGCCGGGGCTGATCGGCGCGCTGCTGGTCGGCGCGAACTTCGGGAAATCGCTGGCGTTTGCGCTGCAAAAGCCCTTTATTCCGGTGCATCATATCCGCGGGCATATCGCGGCGACCTATCTGGCGTATCCCGATCTCAAGCCCCCGTTCTTGACGCTGATCGCGTCCGGCGGACACAGCGAAATCGTGATGGTGCGCGGTTATACGGATTTTGAGATCCTCGGCGGCACGCGGGACGACGCGGCGGGCGAGGCGTTCGATAAGGTCGCGCGCGTGCTCGGCGTGGGCTATCCGGGCGGCCCGAAGATCGACAGGCTCGCGCAGGAGGGCGACCCGACGCGCTACAAGCTGCCGGATTCGCACATCAAGGACGCGCCGCTTGACTTCTCTTTTTCCGGCCTCAAGACCGCGGTCATCAATCTGGCGCACAACGCGGAGCAGAAAGGCGAAACGCTGGACAAAAACGGCCTTGCGGCCTCGTTTTGTGCGGCGGTCGTGCATACGCTGGTGCCGCGCCTGGAGATGGCGGCGCAGCGGACGCATGCGCGGCGCGTGGTCTGCGCGGGCGGCGTGGCGGCTAACTCGTTCCTGCGCGCGGCGCTGCAGGAGATGGCGAAGCGCACCCACACCAGGCTCTACCTGCCGCCGCTTTCCCTGTGCGGGGATAACGCGGCCATGATCGGGAGTCAGGCATATTATGAATACCTTGCAGGCAATGTGGGTCTGACCCTGCAGAATGCTTTCGCAACAGCGGAGATCGGTGCGAATATTTGTGAAAAGCGATAGCGAAAAGGTCTTTTCAAAAGATAAGGAATGTTGTAAAATAGAAGTGGTTTTTGCGTTGCAAAGGCCGCTTCTGTTTTGTTTTTGGGCACGGTATGCCGCGCATGCCGTGGAGAAGGCTGTGGAAGCCGCAACGGACCCGCTTTGCAGCGGCGGGGCGCGGCGGGCGCAACTATCGCCGCGTATGGGACATAAAGGAGTGTAAGAAACACAAATGGGTATGACAATCGCACAGAAAATTCTGAAGGCGCATCTGGTGGACGGAGAAATGGTCCAGGGACAGGAGATCGGTCTCCGGATCGACCAGACGCTCACGCAGGATGCTACCGGCACCATGGCCTACCTCCAGTTTGAGGCAATGGGCGTCGACCAGGTCAGGACCGAGCGGTCGGTCGCGTATATCGACCACAATACCCTGCAGTCCGGCTTCGAAAACGCGGACGACCACAAGTATATCGGCTCGGTGGCCAAAAAGCACGGCATCTACTATTCCAAGGCGGGCAACGGCATCTGCCATCAGGTGCATCTGGAGCGCTTCGGCGCGCCGGGCAAAACCCTGATCGGCTCGGACAGCCACACCCCGACCGGCGGCGGCATCGGCATGCTGGCGTTCGGCGCGGGCGGCCTGGACGTGGCGGTCGCGATGGGCGGCGGCGCGTACTACATCCCCATGCCCAAGATGGTGCGCGTCAACCTGACGGGCAAGCTGTCCCCGTGGGTTTCCGCCAAGGACGTTATCCTGGACGTGCTGCGCCAGATGACCGTTAAGGGCGGCGTGGGCAAGATCGTCGAGTACGCGGGTGAGGGCGTTGCGACGCTGTCCGTGCCTGAGCGCGCGACCATCACCAACATGGGCGCCGAGCTGGGCGCGACGACCTCGGTGTTCCCGTCCGACGGGGAAACCAGGCGCTTCCTCGAGGCGCAGGGCCGCGGTGATGTGTGGGTCGAGCTGTCCTCTGATCCGGACGCGGTGTACGACGAGGAATACACGGTCGACCTGTCCGCGCTCGAGCCGCTGGCTGCGATGCCGCACATGCCGGACAATGTCAAGCCGGTCGCTGAGATCGGCGCGATCAAGGTCAATCAGTGCTGCATCGGCTCCTGCACCAATTCCTCCTATTACGATATGATGAAAGTCGCGTCCATCCTCAAGGGCAAAACCGTGCATCCGGACGTTTCGCTCACCATCAGCCCGGGCTCCAAGCAGGTGTTTAACATGCTCGCGCAGAACGGCGCGCTGGCGGATATCATCGCGGCGGGCGCGCGCATCCTTGAGTGCGCCTGCGGTCCCTGCATCGGCATGGGGCAGTCGCCGGAGTCCGCGGGCGTGTCCCTGCGCACCTTCAACCGCAACTTTGAGGGCCGCTCGGGTACGCAGGACGCGCAGATCTATCTGGTATCGCCCGAGGTCGCGGCGGCGAGCGCGCTCGCGGGCGTGCTGACCGACCCGCGCACGCTGGGAGAAATGCCGGCGATCGAAATGCCGGAGCATTTCGTCATCAACGACAACATGATTGTAAAGCCCGCGGAAAATCCGGCCGAGGTCGAGGTCGTGCGCGGCCCGAACATCAAGCCGTTCCCGCTGGGCAAGGCGCTGGAAGCGTCCTATACGGGCCGCGTCGTACTCAAGACCGAGGACAACATCACCACCGACCATATCCTGCCGGCGGGCGCGAAGCTGCTGCCCTACCGCTCGAACGTGCCGTACTACTCGAATTACTGCTTTATCAACGTCGATCCGGAATTTCCGGCGCGCTGCAAGGAGCAGGGCGGCGGCGTGATCGTCGGTGGCGCCAACTACGGCCAGGGCTCGTCGCGCGAGCACGCGGCGCTCGTCCCGCTGTATCTGGGCGTCAAGGCCGTGCTGTGCAAGTCGTTCGCCCGTATCCATAAGGCCAATCTGGTCAACTCGGGCATCCTGCCGCTGACCTTTGCCGATCCGGCGGACTACGACGCGATCAGCCTGCTGGATGAGATCGCGCTGCCGCATGTGCTGGAGGAAATCAAAAACGGCGGTCAGGTTACCGTGGTGTGCGGCGGCAGGACCTTCAAGGCGGACTGCGACGTTTCCGACCGTCAGCGTGGCGCGCTGCTCGCGGGCGGCACGCTCAACTATGCCAAGGAACAGGCGGCGCAATAAGGAAAAGAGGAGAGAGGCGCTTTCCCAGCCTCCTCTTTCTTGACAGGATGCAGAAAATTTGTTAAAATAATATCAATGGTATGAGGAGGACACCGTTATGTCGATCGACCAGTCCATTCTGGATAAATTTGAAGCAGTGGTAGAAAGCCAGCTTGCGCGCATCGCGGATATGAAAGCACAGGATGACTTTATTGACTATACAAAGCTTGACAAGCTCATCATCGGCGTGTGCGGCGGCGACGGTATCGGCCCGATGATCACCGGCATGGCGCAGCACGCGCTCGAGGCCCTGCTGGCCGACAAGGTCAAGGCGGGGAAAGTGGAGTTCCGTGTGATAGACGGGCTGACCATCGAGCGTCGCGCTGAGCTGGGCTACGCCATCCCGCCCGATGTGATGGAGGAGCTCAAACAGTGCCATGTAATTCTCAAGGGGCCGACCACGACCCCGCGCAAGGGCGATCCGTGGCCGAATGTGGAATCCGCGAATGTGGCGATGCGCAAAGCGCTCGACCTGTTCGCCAACGTGCGTCCAGTCAAGGTGCCTGAGCTGGGGATCGACTGGACGTTCTATCGCGAAAACACCGAGGGCGGCTATGCGGTCGGCTCGCAGGGCGTGCAGATTGCGGACGATCTGTTCATCGACTTTACGGTGGCGACCTCGCAGGGCTGCGAGCGCATCGCGCGCCTGGCGTTTGATTACGCGCGCAAGACCGGCAAGAACCGCGTCTCCTGCGTGACCAAGGCCAATATCATCAAGACCACGGACGGCAAATTCCTCGACACCTGCCAGCGGGTTGCAAAGGAGTATCCGGAGGTCGAGTTCGACGACTGGTACATCGATATCATGACCGCGAAGCTTCTGGACGAAAAACGCCGCCGCGATTTCAAGGTGGTCGTGCTGCCCAACCTGTACGGCGATATCATCACCGACGAGGCGGCCGAGATTCAGGGCGGCGTAGGCACCGCGGGTTCGGCCAATATCGGCAAGCGTTACGCGATGTTCGAGGCCATTCACGGCTCCGCGCCGCGCATGGTGCAGGAGGGGCGCGCCCAGTACGCGGACCCGTCCTCCGTGCTGCGCGCCTCCGTGATGCTGCTCGAGCATATCGGTGAGATCGAGTTGGCGAATAAGCTCGACCGTGCGCTCGATATCTGCATGTTTGAAGAGAAAAAGGTAGTGGTCAATGGACGTGATACCGGCGCGACCGCGCAGGAATTCACGGATTATGTACTGGAAACGATTGCGAAGCTGTAATTTTGTGATGGGAAAGAGAGGATGAAAACCTGTGGAGCGCAAACAAGAGGTCTCCAAGGCGGTGGTGCAGCGTCTGCCGCGCTACTACCGCAATATTTGTGAGCTGAAAGCAGAGGGCGTACAGCGCATTTCCTCGCGCGCCCTGGCTGAGCGTATGGGGCTGACCGCTTCACAGATCCGGCAGGATTTCAACTGCTTTGGTGGATTTGGCCAGCAGGGATATGGATACAATGTAGATAAGCTGCAGGAGGAGCTGGGCGCTATTCTCGGGCTCAGCGCCGGCCGCACGGCGGTATTGATCGGTGCGGGCAACCTGGGACGGGCCTTGCTCAACAACTTCGATTTTTCGGCCAGCGGCTTCAAGCTGCTGTGTGCGTTTGACGCGAATGAGGAGTTGGTGGGCAAAAAATTCGGCGGGCATGAGGTGCGCAGCAGCAGTACGCTGTTTGAATTTGTCGACCGACGCAAGCCGGATGTTGCTGTTCTGACGATTCCGCGCACCCATGCGCCCGATTTGGCGCACGAGCTGGTCGATCATGGTATCCGCGGCCTGTGGAACTTCACGGGCGAGGACCTGCATCTGGAGGGGCTGGGCGTTCCGGTCGAGAATGTACACCTGTCTGACAGCCTGATGACGCTGTGCCATCTGGTCGGCATGGAAGAGGCATAAAAAAAGAAGCGGCTTGAAGCCGCTTCTTTTTTATATTTTATCGAGGGAATAGGGCGTGGTCTGATAAACATAGTAGTTGACCCAGTTGGTATAGAAAAGGTGCGCGTGTGCTTTCCAGGTGACCAGGATATCGTCGCTGGGGTCGTTGTTCCTGAAATAGTGCAGGGGGATCTCGGGGTTCAGGCCCTTGGCGAGATCGCGTTCATATTCTTTTTTTAGGGTGTCCGAATCATATTCCCCGTGACCAAGCACGAAAATCTGCCGTCCGTTCATCGCCTCAACCAGATAAACACCAGCCTCGTGGGATTCCGCCAACAGGCGCAGGCGGTCATCCTTGCGGATATCGGACGCATGTACCTCGGTGTGGCGTGAATGCGGGGCGCAGAACACGTCGTCGAAGCCGCGCAGGAGGGGCTCTTTCGGAAAAAGCACATGATGCTTGAAAATGCCGGACATCTTCCGCGGCAAGGGATATTTGGGAATGCCGTAGTGGTGGTAAAGGCCTGCCTGCGCGCCCCAACAGATATACAGCGTGGAATGTACATGGGTTTTCGTCCAGTCCATGATGCGGACCAGCTCATCCCAATACTCAACTTCTTCAAACGGCATGTTTTCGATGGGGGCGCCGGTGATGATAAAACCGTCATACTTTTGATCGCGGATATCGTCAAATGTTTTGTAGAATGTGAGCAGATGGTCTTCGGGGGTGTTTTTTGAATGATAGGTCTTCGTTTGGATCAGGTCGACTTCTATCTGAATCGGTGTGTTGGACAAGCAGCGCAGGATCTGGGTTTCGGTCACGATCTTGAGCGGCATCAGGTTGAGCAGCGCAATGCGCAGCGGGCGGATGTCCTGCGTTGTTGCACGGTGCTCGGTCATCACAAATATGTTTTCGCTTTCCAGAATCGCACGCGCGGGCAAACTGTCGGCTATTTTTATAGGCAAGCCAGCGACCTCCTTTATACCATTGGTTCCGATAGAAAAATTATAGCAGAAAAGCGCCGGAAGGACAAGGGAGGAAAAGAAAACCGAAGCAAAAGGGGAAGGAAGGTATTGACAAAGGAGCGGGGGAAATAGTATAGTAAACGAGCCGCGCGAGAGCGGTGCGGAAAAAGCTGAAAAAAGAAGAAAAAAGTTCTTGACAAACAGCTTAGGGTTTGATATACTAAATAAGCTGCTTCGGAAGGGGCGGCGGCCGGAAAAGTTCGGAAAAGAGAAAGAACGGCTCGAAAATCTGAAAAAAAGATTGAAAAAAGTTCTTGACAAAGCGAACTGCTTCTGGTATACTAAATAAG